>CAMCFM010000279.1 GCA_945874095.1 Candidatus Kuenenia stuttgartensis | reverse complement strand
CTTAAGGCAAGGTCGGCATTCTCGTCACACGAGATTTTGGCAGGCACAAAAAGCTTGGTAATTTCGTCAATCACTCTCGGGTGTTTGAACGTCTCTTTGTCCATCTTGTGGCAATTCGGGCACCATGGGCCAGTGAACTGGAGCCAGACGGGACGTTTGCTGGTGACCGCAGATTTTAAGGCTTCGCCGTAATCCTGAAGCCAATTCAAAGTGCGTTCAACCGGCTTATTTTCTTCAGCAGAATGGGCTGGTGAGTGCGAAATACAGAGCAATCCCAACATCAGTATGGGGATGCGTGGTGTCAAAAACGAAGATGGGTGGTTCGCACTCTGGCGCATAGATCGGCCTCTCCAAACCGTCGGGGGTCACGAATACGTCCTTGTGGCCGTCATCGCTCGCGTCTGACTGTCCGTGAAGTCCGACCATTTTTTCTGCAAAAATAGCCGCGCTGACCTTAGCGCGTTAGGACCGAGAGCGCCATCCTTAGATACTAAGAACTCCTATCGGCCTTTCCATGACCCAATCACCCAATCAATTTTGACACAGATCAGCCCAAGCCTTGGCTTAATCCAAACGAAACGACTAAATTACCTATTTTTACGGGAATTGAAATCTTGACTACGGGATGTTTTATCCCAATGGCCGTGGCGTTTTACTTCTCGGTTCGCCCATGATGATCGAAAAAATCATGGCATCGCGAGCGGCCTGTGGCTGCCTGAGCCGGGTCACCAAGTCATTCATGGGCGAAGGTTTAGAGACCGGCTGAAGCGGGCTCCCGAACTTCGGAGTATTTAATGCATGATCTAGATGCACTTCGGCAAAGTGTTCTGGAACGAGATTCGCCAGATTGGCTTGCGGAGGTGGTGCTGTGCTCTGGCCTTGAGCGAAGTCTGGAAAAACCTGGCGGGCTTTTGACTCAGCCGACTCCACAAACCTCGACTTCGATTCCGCTTCATATTGAGCCTTCGCTTTCGCCTCAGCACGAGCTTTGGCTTTCGCTTGCAAATCGGCCTTCAAAACGGCAAGGACCTGATTCTGGGTCGGTGGGGCAGGTTTTGAGGCTCGGCCCTGCGGTTCAAAAACCAGGTCATCCCAGTCCACCTTCGAGGGCCTTTGCTCAGAAGGCATTGAATCAGAATCCAAGTTGTTCCTGGAATTCATCCCCTGGGACCGGGGCGGTGTGAAAATTGGCGACGATGTCTTCGAAGCCACTGCACTCTGACCCCGATTAAAAACGGCTGAGATTACCCAGACAATCACAAACGCAAAAGGGGCAAGATTTTTGATGATATCGTCAATGTCCATCGCTCACCCCTTTTTCTACGAAACCGCTAAGACTGTTAGAGTTTACGTCAATCACAAAACTCAGGGTTGACCGCTGGCAGGTGTTCTGGCCTGGCTTGGGCCACCCCCACCGGCAATGGCGGCACGCATCTCTGTATCAGCCTGGAGGTTACGTAGGTTGTAAAAATCCATGATCCCAATTTTGCCACTGCGAAGGGCATCGGCAATGGCCATGGGGATCTGACTTTCAGCCTCGACCAGTTTCGCCCGATTCTGCTGAACCAGAGCGACCATTTCCTGCTCCTGAGCGACAGCAAAAGCGCGTCGTTCTTCGGCTTTGGCACGAGCCACACGCATGTCGGCTTCTGCCTGACTGGCTTGAAGGTTGGCTCCGATATTGTCACCGACATCGATATCGGCGATGTCAATCGAAAGAATCTCAAACGCAGTCCCAGCATCGAGGCCTTTTTCAAGCACTCGTTTGGAGATCAGGTCGGGATTCTCCAGCACGTTCTTATGCGAATCGGCGGAACCAATGGTGGTCACAATTCCTTCACCAACCCGCGCGATGATGGTTTCTTCTGTAGCACCACCCACCAGCCGGTCGATATTCGTACGTACTGTAACACGTGCCTTGGCTTTGAGTTGGATACCATCTTTAGCCACGGCGTCGACCGTCTGGCGGCCCTTGGCGGGATCCGGGCAGTCGATCACTTTGGGATTCACGCTGGTCTGAATCGCTTCAAGCACGTTTCGGCCGGCCAGGTCGATGGCTGCGGCTCTCTTATATGATAGGGGGATATCGGCCCGGTTGGCGGCGATCAGAGCTCGCACAACGTTGGGCACATTTCCGCCGGCCAGATAATGGGCTTCGAGGGCACGTGTGGTGATGCCTTCTTTATCTGTGAGGCCCGCCTGAACGGCCATAATTTTGGATCTGACGATGATGTTTGGGTTCACTCGTCGAAAGGTCATGCCGATCAGGTCAGTCAATCGGACGCTGGCGCCGGTCATGACCGACTGAACGTAAAGGTTAAAATATTTGATCAGGAAGACGAACAGAAAAAGGGCGATAAAGCCAATAGCGACGATCAGAAAGATCACCACAACGGTCCAGGTAGAGGCATCGTTGGCGGGTGCTTGAGCAAGAATCGCAGCGGTGTCCAGCGGTATCAAGGCAGCCATTTTATGAAATCACCTTTAGATTTGAGTGCTCGGAAATGTAACATCTGTGTTGTTTAGTGGCACGTCAGATTGAACTGAGATCATTCGTATCACCTTGTTGTACTCATTTTAATCAGGTTGGGGGTTCGATCACAACGGATTCCGAAAAAACCGTTCGCAATTTTCAGGATCGGATTTTGAAGATGATCCGAAACTTTTCCAAATCTCTGGTGTTGAATCAGATGGATCATGCGGAAAACATCTGTTTAGAACACAAAGAACACGCTTCATTGCCCAAGTCGAGGCCTCTCAAAAATGCTCACTTCTCATTGGCCTATAAAGCTTTCTGCTTTTTTGATGATGGCCGTTGTGCCGGTGCTCGCCCAGCAGGAGCCTGCAAAAAAAACGGCTGAAACCGCAAAAGAAAAGGTTAAGGCGAAGGCGACTGGCAAGGTTAAGGCTCAGGAGCCGGATGCAAAAGCATTTCAGAAGATCATTGTAGATCTGGACGCGAATAAGGATGAGACCCTTCAGCGGTCGGAGGTTCCAGAATCCGCCCGCAAGGAATTTGACCAGCTTCTGAAACTGATGGACGAGAATGGCGACAAAGCTCTTAGCAGAGGCGAGTTACAGGCATCAGGCGCAAAGCTTCAGAAAATTTTTGCAGCCGGTGCTCGCCAGGGTCAGCCGTCGGAATCAGGCCCGATGATGAATGCGGAACGGCTGAAACGGCTCGATAAAAATGGCGATGGATTTATCAGCAAGGATGAATTCCCGAACGGGGCCCCGCCGTTTTTTGATCGGTTGGACCTGAATCAAGATGGCAAGATTGGCCCTGTTGAGCTTCAGGCCATGGTCTCATCGAAGTCCATTTCCGCAAACGCTGGGCCTGGGAATGATCCGGAGAGTCGTTTGAAGCAGATGGACAAGGATTCCGACGGGAAAATCAGTCGCCAGGAATGGGCGGGTGCAGAAGGAATGTTCAAGCGGATGGACAAGGACGGCGATGGCTCTCTATCAAAGGCTGAGCAGAAGAATGCGGTCAATGCGATGAAAAGGGCCGCCGAGAAATCGAAGAAAAAGGCTGAATAATTGGTCATGATCGGACCAATTCGGCTAGACACATCCGGTGGTTCGATTGTACGATTTAAAGCATGTGCACGGCTTGATCCGGATTTGGGTCAAGCTGTGTCGTTTCCACCTGTGTTCTAACTGAGGCTCACGCGAGGAGTGATCGGGATGTTTCGACGCCGCACGGCCCCTAGGTTCTGGTGGTCCTGTCTTGTTCTTGGAGGACTATTGACCGCCATGAGTACTGCTGAAGCTGCCAATCCAATCGTAGTTATTGAAACCAGCAAGGGCAAAATTGAAGTGGAGCTGTTTCAGGACAAATCTCCGATCAGCGCTGCCAACTTCCTGAAGTATGTCGATTCCAATTACTATGACGGCTTGATCTTCCACCGCGTCATTGATGGCTTCATGGTTCAGGGCGGCGGTATGGACGGTGCCATGAAAGAAAAGAAGCCCAATGCCCCGATCAAGAACGAAGCCGCAACCAGTGGCATCAAGAACGTTCGTGGGACTTTAGCCATGGCCCGCACCAATGTGCCTGATTCCGCCACCGCCCAGTTCTTCATCAACCTGAAGGACAACGACTTCCTGAACGCTTCACCAGGCAACGCCGGTTACGCTGCGTTTGGCAAAGTCGTTTCAGGGATGGAAGTTGTGGACGTGATTGCCAAAGTCAAGACCGGTACACGCGGCTTTCATGCCGACGTTCCGGCTGACAATGTGAACATCGTTTCCGTCAAGCGGAAGTGATTTGAGCGGTCTGGCAGGTGATCGAATTATTCCGGAAATCCGCTTGAATACCGAAATCGCCTGCTTGACCCAGACTGCGTGTTGCATATTCTCAAGGTAGACTGTATTGTTGGTCGAAGACCAATAACGAATATGGTCATCACTCATCAATTAAGCATTGTCATAGGAGCATGGTGAATGGCTCACGTCGTCGCCGAGCCTTGCTTTGATTGCAAGTACACAGATTGCGTTGTGGTTTGTCCTGTTGACTGTTTCTATGAAGGTCCGCAGATGCTCTTCATCAATCCTGATGAATGCATTGACTGCGAAGCCTGCGTTCCGGAATGCCCGGTCGCTGCCATCTTCCATACAGACAATCTGCCCGACGAATGGAAAGATTTCACCGAACTCAACAGTGAAATGACTGTTGGGCAACCCGGTGTGCTCGCCACTCTGAACGAAAAGAAGGATGCGCTTGAAGGCGAATCCTGTACTAAAGCTGCAGGTTGATACTTCCCTGTTGCTTGAGTCGAGCGTAACATTCAAATGGCCATTCGTCGCTGACGTCTGGCCATTTTTCTATTGGTGGAGCACCAAAAAATGACCGAATCGCCCGACCAGACACTCGCCGAATCAGCTCAGGAAAACTCCGTCCAAAGGCCGCCTTGCCCCACGCCTGCAAGCCTGCTCAAAGCCGTCTCTGATTACAACAGCAGAGCCGAAGTCAGGGTGATTCAAACCAGTCATTATCGCACCACTTGCCGCATTCTCGGCGAGGGGCCAGCTTTGATTGTTAGCCCTGGTGTAGCCTCTACTTACGAGGGTTTCACGCTGTTTCTGAGCAAGCTTTCGGAACAGTTTCGAACCATCATATACGATTATCCAGGCGATCAGCCAAACGATCAGTCCAGACTATCGAGAATCGGCCACGACCAACTTGTTGAAAATTTGTTCGAAGTCATGGACAGCCTGAATATCGGCCGGGCGTTTCTGGTGGGCACCTCGTTTGGCTCTACCATCACTTTCAAGGCATTGGCACGCGACCCCAGAAGGTTCCCCAAAGCGGCTGTCCAAGGTGGCTTTGCCCGGCGCAAGTTCTCACCAGCCGAAAAGATCGGGCTAAAACTCGGGCGACTGGTTCCCGGTGAGATTGGCCGGCTCCCTCTGCATCAGCAAATTCTGACCTACAACAACAAAATCCATTTCCCGCCTGAAATTGACGAACGTTGGACACACTATCTCGAGCAGAATTCGAAAACGCCAATCCACTCGCTGGCACATCGGCTGGGGATGATGTCCCGACTCGACTTGCGGCCCCTCCTACCGACCATCCAAACCCCCGTCCTGCTGGTCCAGGGCAACGAAGATCGAATCGTTCCACGCCTTTACTTTGACGAACTCCAGGTTGGCTTACCGCAAGCGCAAGCTCTTCTAGTCCCACTGGTTGGGCATCAGCCGCATTACACACATCCGGAATCCATGGCTCAGCTGATGGGCGGTTATTTTCTGGGCTGTGAGGAACATGCGGAGTGTGCTTCACATTCGCATGAAAACGAGAAAAAGGACGAACCTTGATCGGCTCGTCCTTTCGGATTTTATTGCATAACCCTATTTCAGCAAGTCGATTACGTCACTCGCCAGCAGCGAATGCAGCTCGTTTGTGATCGAGTCCGGCCATGAGCTTTTCGAAGGCTTTGACGAATTGCTTGATGCCGTCGTCAAGCAGAGCGTCGGTCACTTCAGAAAGCTTCACACCAGCGTCAGCTACAGCCTTGAGGTCGGAGAGGGCCTTGTCAAGCCCGTCGAGCAGCTTTGGCTCAGCCGTTCCGTGATCACGGAAAGCCTCGTAAGTTGCAGGAGGAACGGTGTTTACTGTATCTGGGCCGATCAGCTCATCGACATAGAGGGTGTCAGGATAGGCTGGATTTTTGGTGCCGGTGGAGGCCCAAAGCAGGCGCTGAACCTGGGCACCGGCGGCGGCCAGAGGGGCGAATTCGTTGGACTTGTAAAGTCTTTCGTAGACACGATAAGCGTCTTTGGCATTGGCGATGGCCGTTTTGCCTTGAAGCTCTTTATGGTCGGGCTT
>CAMCFM010000278.1 GCA_945874095.1 Candidatus Kuenenia stuttgartensis | reverse complement strand
TGTGCCGGGGTGCTGACGATATATCAAGTGTCGCCTCTGGATCTCGTAACCCAGATGAGATAAGAACGGGGAGCACCAAACAGGCGTTCCAAACTTTGGTTGTCTTGGTCTGATCAGGTGCTTGCACTTGTGAAAGTCAGAGACAGGGCTCGGGAAAGCCTTTCCGAAGTAAAGACGCATCATCTTCTCGTCATCAGAAGCGGAAGCGGCGTTCTTCACGTCACTTCTATATTCCGCAAATCGCTAGGAGCTCTTTCTCCCATGTCGAAATCAATCCTGAGCCTCGCTCTTGTTCTTGTCCTTGGCTTCGCTGGCGTTTCCAAAGCCAGCCACGGCTGCACAAACTGCGGTCTGGCCAGCCCACAAGGCATTGCTGCTCCATCCGCTCAAAGCGTTGTTGCAGTGGCCGATTGTGGTGGTGCTTGTGGCAAAAAAGGCCTGAGCCTGCCACACATCAGCCTGCCAAAGATCAGCCTGCCTAAGTTGGTCCACACGACCAGCTGCGAGTACGTTATGAAGAAGAAGCACCACTTCAGCCTTGTCAAAGCTCCTAAGGCTTGCAACGACGGCTGTGGCGCTCCTGCTGCTTACGCCGCTCCTGCCGCTGTTGCTTCTCCTCAAGCTTCGCTGCAACGCTGAAAAATGGGTGATCAGTAAAGGCTGGTTGGTTGATTTAAGTCTCTCGACCTGCTGATTAACGATCACCACAAAATGCATGAAAGGCACGATCCTCCGGGATCGTGCCTTTTAGCGTTTATATAGCAAAGAGCTAATAAATAGGTCTCTCCTCTGGAGCCCAAATACACGGGTCTTTGATTTGTTGTCCATGGGACATAGCTATTAATAGCTAGCTCCTCCGGAGCCTAATAACGTTCGTAATCTTATTGTGAACAATAGTTTATGTAGGCCATGTCCCCTGACATGGCGTGCTTTGGGCTTTATCCAGCCGATGGTCCGCGATGTGGCCTGAAATGCGGCCAGGTCAGGTGTGCGATGGCGTCGTTTGGATATTGTAAAATCGAACTTTCCAAATTGCCCAACGCATGATCAAAAACGATCTGCCGAGGCTCTCGCGGATTTACAATCATCGGCTCATCAAATTTCAATTCAAAATGACCGCCTGGTTTCTGACGACATTCGACCGAGATCACCGGACATCCCAAAATCCCCGCCAGATCAATCCAAATGGATTGCAATCGCACGGGCTTGCCTAAAAATTGAAAGGCATCCGTGTTCGGACCCGTCCAAGGGATGTCGCAATTGACGTAAACGCACTGGCCAGAACGGATCAGGCGACGTGCATCCGTCATTCGCCTGGCCGCTTCAGTTGCCGTCATCTCACGCTTCAGAAAAATCTCGCGCTGGGTACACGTCGGATGATCTTCATCAAACCATTGATTCAACCGCTTCGAAACATTCCGGGGCCGCTGCACCAGCATCCTCAAAGGCACCCCGTGGTCGATCATCCAGTGCAATCCAGCCAGGTGTCCGCCCAAATGGCTGCCCAAAAGGATGATACCCTGACCCTGCGAAAGTGCGTTTTGGATATGCTCATAGCCTGACACTGTAAAGACTTCCGACCAGTCGTAAGGCGGGATAGTGTCCAGAATGCAATCGCGGGCCAGATATCTCAGCATTTGAGTGGCCAATCCGCGAGTCACCTCCTGCTCCGCCCATGGGGCATCGCACGCCACCCGGTTCCGCCGGACGGCTTTTCGAATCTCTCGCCAGCGCATCGGCCAGCATTTGTTGATCCAATAACTCACCCGCTCCAACTCTGCACCGGCTTCAAGTGGTCCACGCTTCGAGAGTTGTGGAACCAGCCCTTCATAAAACCAGCTCTTCCAACGGAGAATTTTCGAACTTGCCAGCCAGGAAAGATCCAATCGGTCAATTTTTGGAGGTCCGTCTGGACTGGATTTGGGCATCACGGGCTTTCACGATTCGACAATCTGGGCAATCTGATTCCGATCATCGAGTGATCTTAGAATCTTCCGACGCTCATGCCAAGTTTTCTGCCAATTTTTTTAGGGCTGGATAGTCCACTTTATCTGTCGATGTGGTTGGCAATTCTGGGAGAAATCGCACGTCGTCAGGGATCATATAGTGCGGCAGAATCGTCGAACAGTGACGCTTCAGGGCAATGATCGAGCCGGGCCGGTCGGGCTTCATGGCGATAAATGCTGCAATGCGAAGCCCTTGTGTCTCGGATGGGACAGCCACCACGGCGGCCCTTTCAATGGCCTCATAGCGATAAAGGGCAGATTCAATCTCTCCCAGTTCGATCCGATACCCGCGTTTTTTCACCATCCGGTCACGGCGCCCGTGGAACACGTAATCGCCAGACGCGTTGAGCTTGACCAAGTCGCCTGTGCGATACCACTTACGGCTATCAGGACCGGTAAAAAACGCGGACTCGGTCAGGTCGTCACGGCCAAAATATCCAGCCATCACGCGAGGCCCGAAAATCACCAGCTCGCCCTCAGAACCGGTCGGCACGTCGTTCCCATCGGGGTCGACCACACGGCCCTCAAGTGGCTCACAAACCGGGCCAATTGGCAGAGGAACTTCCAGACTGTCCAGATTCTCCGGGGCCTTAAAGGCTGTGCATACATTGGTTTCCGTCGGACCGTAAAGGTTCCAGAACGTCGATTCAGGCCAGAGTTTGCGGAGGGCTTTGAGCGGAGCCACCGGAAAAACCTCGCCTGCAAAAAGGGTGATTCTCGGCCCTGGCCACGGCTTCCCAGTCTCTTCAATCGGAGAATCCAACTGCCCGTGCTCGACCATCATCGCCAGGATCGATGGCGCGGAATACCAGACCGTGATATGACTCGATTTCAGAAAATTTGACAGTCGGGCCGGCTCTTTGGCCATCGACTCATCGATCAGAACCAACGGAGCCGCGTGGCGAACACTGGCGTAGAGGTCGAAAACGGATAAATCGAAGTGCAGGGGGGCGTGCGACGAGAAAACGTCGCGCCCGGTTGGGGCAATTTCACGGTCGCACCAGTCGAGAAAACACCAGGCATTTTCATGAGTCAGCATCACGCCCTTGGGCTGACCGGTGGAGCCTGAGGTGAACAGGATATAGGCCAGATCCGTCGCCGGCTGATCCACCGGCTGAATCGTTTCGGCAGGTTCCCCAGCTATCAGATCTTCCCAACTCAAATCATGATCTGTTAGAGGTTTGGAGTGATTCCCTACGACAATCAAACGCGGGAATTCCGAGGCTTTTTCGGGTGGCCAGGCCGCTCTTAAAGCATCCACAAATGAAGCATGAACCACCACCGCACTGACGCCTGCCAGGTTGAAAATTGTGGATGCCCGGGCTGCCGGAGCCTGAGGATCGACCGGCACATGCGCAGCACCTGTGCGGAGCGATCCATGAATGGTGGCCACGGATTCGATCGACTTTGGAAGCCAAAGACCGACCCGATGACCACGCCCTACGCCCCAACTGATCAGCCTGTGAGCCAGTTGATTTGCCTGAGTCTCCAGCTCTCCGTAGCGGACATGCCGACCCGTGGCTGATTCCCTAAGTGCAACTCCATGCGGATGATGTGTCGCAGCAGCGAGAAGCAGGCCACCCAGTGTGGAGGGTCGTTCTGGATCGGTTTCGTGGTGTCGCATGGTTGCTGATTCCGTTTCGATCGTCTGAAATTATTCGTCGCGCGGCTTCTGATCGACAGGCGGATTTTCATGACCCGTCAGACCAAAGGTTCGCCCCAAAGGGTCGGCCATCAGGTGGCGAGCCAGGTCCTGAAAGATCAGTTCATGGCCACGCGTGTTCGGGTGGTCGTCCCAGACAGCCACCGCCAGCTTCGACGGATCTTCCTGGTCAAAACTGTCCGTCAGGTCCCATGTGGTCACCCCAACTGATTTGGCAGACGCCAGTTGCATCTCAACACCTTCCTGGCGAAGGTGCTTTAAATCGTTCCGGCCGGCCCTTGGGATGATCACGCTGGCCAGTTGAACTCCATCAGTCCGGCAATCTTTGGCCAGCTCGCTCAGGGCGATCCGGTTGATCTCATCGCGCTTCGGTTCAAGCCAGATTTTGAATTTGGATTTGTCAGTCCATTTGCCTCGAGCGTCACGCTTCAGGTGGGCTGGATCGTAGCCGGCCTCGGCCACAACCGATGTCAGGTAATCAAATCCGGAGAGATCAGCATTGTTGCTAAGTGCATCTGACAGATGGATTTCGGTCAGTCGTGGATCGAGCAGGGTGGTGGCATAGATCACAAAATCAGGTTTGAATTTACGAACAGAGCGGCGGTAGGTCGCCAGTCGCTGGGTTGGCGAATAGGCGGCTACGGCGAAGTTTAGAATCTCGAAATGGCGGTTGTCGCCCCTGGCCCTGGCCTGTTCGTTGAGCCAGTCTTCAAGCCGATTTTCGTAAGTGTCGCTCGTGGCCACGCCCCAGCCCATGTCCATCGAAGCGCCCAGAAGGGCCACCCGAACGGTATTGGCTGGCTTTTCGAGGGTGACGGTCCTGTCGCGCATCCGGAAGCTGTTGGTCGTAAAGTTTTTGCCAAACAGGGATCGTGAGACGTTTGGTGAAAGGATGAACTGGACAATGTCGTGGGTGACCAGTTGCGAGACTCCACTGTCCGCAAAATGGACCCAGTCCGTGGGCTGACCGACCAGGCTTTGCTCCAGAGCACCAGCGGCCGGGTCGGATGTTCCGATCAGCCCTTCATAATAGCCTGCCGATTCACGCCCTTGTTCAGGCGACTTCAAGGCGTGTTTGATCACTCGCCCTTTGGCCCACGAAACGGGCATGTCGTAGAGCCCAAAGAAGATCAATCCAATCGTGACAGTCAGCCTAAAGCCAATGCTGCCAGCGATTTGGGAGAGTCGCGATAACTTTTTGGTCGACGGTCTGATCATGGTGCTTTCCCTGACGATTTCAGACGACTCTGAAGTTCGGGCCATTGTGCGAGCTGATCGGCCCAACTTTTGGCGATCAATTGATGCCCCAGCACATTCGGGTGATAATCGCCCGGTGCAATCGCTAACTCATCCTGATTCTGACCGTCATAAACATCAGAAAGATCCACAACCAGATCAAATCCAGAGGAATGGGCTTTGGCAAGCAGAGCCCGTTTCTCTGCCTTCGAAAGATTCGCACCTACGCGTGGGATCAGTACAAAAGCCACTGGCAGACTACGTTTATGACAACTTTCCACAATATGCTGATAAACCCCTTCGACAATCGTCCAGCTCCATGGAAGCAGGGCGTCGCGATTTTCCGAGCGAGAGGCTGTCGCCTGAACACCTGTTTTCTTCAGGGTTTCGGCGTAGAGAGGGTCGTCTGATCCAAGCCCTTTGGTCAGCAGATAAGCCAACCTGTGAGCATCCCAGCCAGGGTCGCTCGTGGTGGCTTCATAAACCATCAGATCAAACTCCGTATCTTTCGCAGCCATCTCAAAGTGTTTCCAGCGGGCTCCCGGCGAATGGCCTGGCACAGAAAAGTTCCAGACTTCCACGGATTGGCCCTCACCAGTCTCTTGATTTAAACGGGTCTCCCAAAGCTCCTCAAACCGCTCGGCTCTAGTCACACCCCATCCACAAGCGATGGAATCGCCTAAAAGGGCGATTCGCAACGTGCTATCAGGCTTGTCTTTAGGATATTCTCTATCGCGAAGGCCAAGGCTGTTGGTCTCCCATCGGGTCCCATAGGCAAAGGTCGCGACGGACGGCTTCAGGATATACTCGCGAATATCGTTCGTGTTCATGACCGGCCGGGTTGCCACCTCGGCAAGGTGCATGTTCATGACCTCGGAAGGAGGTTCGTTTGGGGTTTGAGCCAGCGACCCTAAACTCCGGTTCGTCTCCAGCAGAGCCTCATAATAGCCACGTTCGTTGGTCTCATAATCCGCCCGATTCAGGCCGGTTCGTTTGAGAACTTCCCGAAACCGGATCACCTCAGTGGGTAACAATGGCTCGGGTATGGCGGAAAGGCTGGTGGCAACCAACGAAAACAGGACAATCTGAATCCCACCGATGGTTTTAAACCGGTTGGCATTGAGGCTGAGGAATCGAGCTAGAAAGCCTTTGCTGGATAAGATGTTGTGCATCAGTCTCACCATCCGCTCAGGCCACGTCGCATCATGCTGAACCAGTCGACCACCGAAGGGCTTGACCAGAGTGACCACAGCAAAGTGATCGAAAGAATCATTCCGCAAATGCTTGCTACGTAACGTGCTTGTGCAATCAGACCGGTGGTGGCCACTTTGGCTGTTGGCTTGCGGCGGGCATCGAGCTGAACATTTACCAGCACCATTCCGCCCAGAATGCCCCAGAACATGGCATCCGTCACGCTGAATCCCCAGTGCCCCCTCAGCCAGAACGACTG
>CAMCFM010000277.1 GCA_945874095.1 Candidatus Kuenenia stuttgartensis | reverse complement strand
GGCCAACGCCTTTGGGAGTCTATCAGGGAACATTTACCGAAGGATTTGGTCGCCCAGATTCGGTTTGATGGGAATCCTGAAAGTCGTTCGTCAGAAACGATTTCGAAGCCATCTCCTAGTCTTTTGATCGAATTTTGAAGTTTTTGTAAGTTGTTTTAGAAAAGAAAGTTAACTAAAAGTTTAACGGAAATTCGAACCCTCGCTTGACACCCGAGGCCATTCGGTAAGATAATCTAACTAAGCGAATTGTTCGGTACTATCGAACGGGACAACAGACATGCGACGACTTCTCTGGTTGAATGCCGTAATGGCGATGATTTTTGGCGTTTCAAACGCCAACGCAGAGCAAATTCAGGGCGATTATGTGGAAGCACGGACCGCCGACGTTTTCACCGGCCCTTGCTTTTCAAACGCCGAAGTCTTCATTTATGGCAATCAAGGTGTGGCAGCATGGAAGATAAATAAGGGCTCTTTTGAGGGCGTTGATCTGGCAGGCCTCACTGTGGCAGCCGCAATTCATGGCCAGACTACTTTTTCAGAAGACCGTCAAGAGGAAGCAAAGTCTGTCGTGATTGTCGACGAAAAGGCCGACAGTCGTCAGCGAGAGGCTTTGATCGCTTTTGCGAAATCCATGACAGGCAAGCGTTTGCAAAATATCGTTGCCATCCGGACGGCTCCCATGGGGCTCACGGTGGAATCACACAAAATGTCTGTTAATATGCAGGAAGATGGGAAAAAGCATCATGGGATGCCACACGCACCAAGGGCTGTTTTTTGGGCCCCCGGCTTCGCTGAGATTTTGACACGTCCACTGGACGATACAGACCATCTCTGTGGCAACGAATCTGTGGCGTATGCCCCACTTTCAAAAGGTGTGGATGTACTTCCAGCATATACACTTGGACACAAATTTCAAGGCGTCGGTCTGGGTGGAACCTGGAACGATCCGAACGCCAGGTCGGCATTTGTCGGCCACTTTTCGAATTGATGAGCACGACTTGCCTGGGATCCACTGGTCACGTATCTAGGTGCTTGGCCAGTGGTCCCACGCTTCTCTTCTATGCTCATTTTGACTTACAGATGGTTGAAAATTCGTTTCAGCCACTGAATCAGGTATAAACTCCTCATGTCTTAATGGAATTCTACTCAATGCTCCTGTACAAGGTTCTAAAGTCCTCCCTTGTTTTGATATTCACTCTTGCGTGTTACGTAGAGTGTGATGCGGAGTTTAAGGCTGCACCCCTTGCCAAAGCCGCCCCTGAAGGGGTTTCCGCAAGTATTCGTGAAGTATTGGCAACCGAAGGCTGGCAGATTCTGGGCGATGATGGAAAAACGGTCCTAAACGTATGGCTTCGGAAAGAGATTCCAGGATCATCCAAGCCAGAGGGGCCAAAAGGGAACATTCTTTTCCCTTTTCTCGCCGAGGGGGAACTGATGGCGGCTGTAGAAGTGGTGAGTCAGGTTGGCGATTATCGCGATCAACCGATTGCTCCCGGGCTTTATACCTTCAGATATGGCGTTCAGCCTATCAACGGAGATCATTTGGGAGCCAGTCCTTACCGCGATTTCGGTTGCTTGATTCCAGCGAAAAAAGATCAGAAATCCGAGCGTTTGACCCGTAAGAATCTGGAACACGACAGTGCGGAAGCGGCAGGCACGAGCCATCCAGCGATTATGATGTTTCTTGCTCCCGAAACGGATGTCAAGGCGGGGCAAATTCTTAAAGACGATGCCAACGATCGTACTTCAGTAGTTCTGCCGTTAGTCATAAAGTCCTCTGATGACAAGGCTTCAGTCATGCTGCAATGGATTGTTTCAGGCAGGGCTCCTGTCTGATTGGTATGATTTTGATCATCACGAACAACGGGCTGATCCAGCCCGTTCTTTCTTAGGCATGACGCATTGGTGAGATGGGGGTTATTGCGAATAATCAGGCATTTTAATAATTACCGATTGACTGCATTCATATAACTTTGTAAAATATTCAATATAACCCGCGTATAATCGTTCTGGGTTAACGACATGGAGGTCGTAAAGATGGCACGAGGATCGCTGCGTCACAAATCGATTTTAGGTCTGATTTTAGTTGTTGCGATGATTTGTTCGCTCTTGGCAGGAGCGACTTTCGGGCTACGATCGTTCCGTAAAGCCAATCACAAACTTGTTGACCAACTTCCTGAACTTGGTGCAGCCAATGTTCTGTTGAGAGAAACAGCGCGTTTGGATGCTCGTAATGCCATGACGGCTGAGGGTAAATCTGTCCTGAAAAAGGACTTGAGCCGGGTTCAGGCTTCATTGAAAATCTATTTTGAGGTCTTACGCAAAAACACGACTCGATTCCTCGATGTGGAATCCAAGCGAGATGAGCTTGATCTAGCATTCCGAACCGATGCCGAACTGACTGAAATTCTCCATCAACTGAACCCAGAAGACTTTAGCGACTATCAGTTTAACGCCACCAGAGTATATCTGAAAAATCATCCGGAAGTTCTGATCATTTATGATGGTCATGGGCGGATGATTACGAATCCAACGGTGGCGGATCGGATCGAACGACTGAACGAATATACCAGCGAGCTTCCAGCAAGACTCCACAAAGGCTTGATGGAAATTCTCGAAGACTCTGGAAATGCTTATGAAGCCAGTCGATCGATCGTTTTCATGTCCACCTTGAGCGTGGCCATTTTACTTCTGATTCTTGCACGACTGTTTCGAAGGTGGGTTCTTAAACCTGTTGACTTGCTGCACTTCGGAGTTCTTCAAGTCGCTCAGGGCCAATTTCAGCACCGGATTAATCTTGAGACCAAGGATGAAATGCAGGCCTTGGCAGAAGCCTTTAACTCGATGGGCTCCAAACTTGGTGAAATGTACGCCGATCTGGAGCATCAGGTGGATATTCGCAGTCGCCAGCTTGTTCGATCGGAACGTCTTGCCGGTGTAGGGTTTTTGGCTGCAGGTGTGGCACACGAGATCAATAATCCGCTGGCTTCGATCGCCTTTGGAGCAGAGGCTTTGGAGAGTCGTTTGTCACGCTGGGCAGACCAATTTCCGCCTGCTGAGGCCAAGCCGATACGCAGTTATCTGGCGATGATTCAGGAAGAGGCGTTTCGGTGTAAGCGTATAACAGAAAAGCTTTTAGACTTTGCACGAGGTGGAGAAACGCATCGAGAACGGACGGATGTGGTTTCACTGGTTCAAAGCGTGGTCGAGATGACCCGCCATATGGGTAAATATCGCAGTCGTTCCATCATGTTTCAGCCCAGATCTCCGCTATTCTGTGAAGTGGATGGACAAGAGCTGAAGCAGGTTATCTTGAACCTGGTCGTGAACTCTCTCGAAGCGATCGAAACGGGCGGCTATCTGATCATTGAATCGCACGCCAATCAAGGGATGGCAGAACTTTCGTTTACCGATAACGGGCATGGGATGCCAGCGGATGTTCTAGACCATGTCTTTGAACCGTTCTTCACACGAAAGCGTTCAGGGAAGGGGACCGGACTGGGCCTCTCGATCAGTCACCGGATCATCAATCAGCACGGGGGTGAACTTCTTGCCGAAAGCCCGGGTGAGAACATGGGTTCCACGTTCACCATAAGGCTTCCACTGGCGGAAGATTTCACCGGCAGTCGGCCATTTGCAGCCAATCAACTGTCGATTCATTGATCGACATAAGCTCTGAAATAGTCAGTCGATATATCGGAAATACAGTCAGGCTTGGATCATGGAGGATCTAGGATGAATACGGACAGACCCGCCGGTGGCTCATTGAGAATCCTGTTTGCAGACGATGAATCGCACCTGCGTGAACTCATGCAGATGGAATTGCCGAGACTCGGCCACGATGTCACCGTTTGCCCAGATGGGACAGCCGCACTTAAGGCCCTTGAAAAAGGTTCGTTTGATGTGGCCCTGATGGACATGAGAATGCCTGGTCTGACCGGCATCGAAGTCTTGGGGAAGATTCGGTCAATCTGTCCAGAAACGGCTGTGGTGATTTTGACTGGTCACGCCACAGTGGATACAGCGGTTCAGGCACTCAGGTTAGGCGCATTTGATTATCTCACAAAGCCTTGTAAATGGGCGGAGCTGGAGTCGATTCTGCAAAGGGTTGCAGAGCGGAGGGATTTGACGCACAAGGCGACGGCCTTGGAAAATCGGTTGAAACAGGCCGAAGGCGCTCCTTTGCTGGTGGGCGATGGGGTCGCGATGTCGTCTGTCCGGCAGTTGATCGAGACCATCGCTCCGACTGATGCCAGCGTTCTGATCTTAGGCGAAACTGGTACAGGCAAAGAGCTTGTGGCTCGAAATCTGCATGATCGCAGTCACCGCGCGAGCGGCTCGTTTGTGCCTGTGAACTGTGGCGCATTGCCTGAAAATCTTGTGGAGAGCGAGCTTTTCGGGCACAGAAAGGGCGCTTTTACAGGCGCGGAGACGAGTCGAAAAGGGTTGTTTGAAGTGGCCAATGGAGGGACTTTGTTCCTTGATGAAATTGGAGAGCTGAACAAAAGCGTTCAGGTCAAGCTGCTTCGGTTCCTGGAATCAGGCGAAATTCGCCGGGTGGGTGAGAATGACCCCTTCCGCGTTGATGTTCGCGTACTGTGTGCCACCCACCGCGACCTCAGCGAGATGATCAACGAAGACCTTTTCCGTGAAGATCTATACTTTCGTCTCAATACTTTCGAAATTCATTTGCCTTCACTTCGTGAGCGTAAGGACGACATTCCGTTTCTTGCCAAGCACATGTTGAAGCGTTTCCATCGTACGAATGGGCCTTTGCCTGAACTGACCGATGGGGCGATTGAAGCGCTTCAGGATCATTTCTGGCCAGGAAACGTCAGGGAATTGGCAAATGCGATGGAAAGGGCCGTCATTTTGGCCGCCGGTTGGCCGATCCAGCCCGAACATTTGCCAAACTTCAGCGGTCGCAGAATGGTTACGACAGGCATGGCTTCGCCAGTCAGTCAGGTGCTTCAGTCAAGCGGCAAAACTTTGATTAGTCATTCAGCTCATGCGCCGGCTGGTTCAAATCTGACCCTTCGCGATGTTGAAATGCAATTCATTCAGTCTGTACTCGAAAAGCATGGTGGAAATAAACCATCTGCAGCCAAGGAGCTGGGAATTAGCCTCAAAACTCTCTACAATAAGATCAATCAGCTGCAGAATACAAGCGGAATCGAAGAATAAGGTTGTTCTGAACACTGTTAAACGAAAGAGTTGGCGATGACGACTTTCGCAATTTTGGCTGGATTCGCACTGTCGATTTTCGGTCAGACACCTGACTTAAATCGTTCAAGTTCAGCCTCGAAGAAGGTCTGGGCCGAGATGGTTGGCCCATGGAGAGTTTCAGGCCAGCCCAAAAGAGGTTCAAGCTCAGGAGCCTGGACGACACAAAGTCAGGTTGCCTGGATGGAAAAATCGGAAGCTCGATTGGCCGATGGTTTGCAGAGTCATCGATCACTGCTTTGGACTCTGAAAACAGGACCAAAAGTGGGCCGTGCTCAATTCCTGCCCGATCCGAAGTCTGGAGAATTTTCCAGAATGATTTTTTCGCCAGGTCAGGGCAAAGAGCGAACATTTGGACGAGTTTTCGAAGAGTCAGCTGGACGCATCGTTTTTGAAAGTGTAGGAACAGTCGGGCTTAATGATGAACGTTGGACGTTCCAGCAGAGGAGTCGTGACCGCTGGGTGATCCTTATCGAGGGCCGAAAAAATCGGGCCTCTGACTGGTCGAGAATTGTTGAGATGGGAATGACGCGTGAAGGAACCACGATTGCGATTGGAGACGGCCAGAAGAAGTGCATTGTGACTGGCGGGCAAGGCGATATGGAAGTTACGATTGCTGGTAAATCATATTTTGTCTGCTGTTCTGGATGTCGTGATGCTTTGCTGGAAGATCCTGAAGCATTTATCGGTGGGATGAAGAAGTCTGACAGTCAGTAAACCACATCAGAGGCGGTGAATCCTTGGCTCTGCTCGAAGCGACTCCTACGAAATCCAACTCTGAATCAGGGCCTGTTTCGTTTTCAAAATCTCGACCGCTCGACGCCTTGGCGATTGCTGGAGCGATTTTATGCTGCGCACTTTGGGGCGGAAATGCCGTGGCGGTGAAAGCTGTGGTGGGCGATGTTCCACCGATCGGGCTGGCTGGAATCCGGTTTTGTATCAGTATTCCGGTCATTGGATGGATCGCATCACGGACTCCCAATAAGTTTAAAATTCAGAGAAAGCACTGGTGGCTGGTGCCGATCCATGGTCTTTTTCTGGCTGCCCAGGTCAGTACATTCAACTGGGGAACGAGTCACGGTCAGGCGGGCCGATCGAGTGTTTTTATCAATGTGCATCCGCTGGTTGTGACTCC
>CAMCFM010000276.1 GCA_945874095.1 Candidatus Kuenenia stuttgartensis | reverse complement strand
TCCTGCTGAAAGTTGTTCTCGTCGTGCATCAAAGCCGCCTTTGCAGCGGTGACCGACCATTCATTCGGATATTTCCGACGTGCTTCATCCACAACTTTCTGGGCGGTCGCATAGCCCCGCAACACCTCTTCACGAATATCTTTCTCGCGACGCTTGGTTTTGGCTTGATCCTGAACAGCCGGCTTGCGCCAAAGTCCTGCCAGATTCAGCCTCATCTGCTGGGCAAGTCGGGCAATCGTTTCCGGCTTAAGATTTTCCATCGGCCCAAAAACGGCCGTAATCGCTTCCGTACGATAAACTTCCGCTGTGCTGTGGCATGTTGTAAAAGCTTTGGCTATCAGGGATTCATCGACAGGCCGGATCGGGAGCTTCTTGAGCCTGACCAGCCAACCGCCAAGCTCTTGAAGGTTGCGTTCCTGCTTGGAACGTGTCAGCGGAATACTTTCGGCCTTCTGCTCGAATCCAAACATAAAGACATATGGATTCCTCTGATTCTTCGCCTGATTCATGTCGTGGTTCGTGGTCCAGACCTTCAGGAATTCCTGAGCCAGTTCACGGCCCATTTCAGGCTCGGTCTTGGCCACTTCCTCAATATGAGGGAAAGCCTCACTATCTCCACCAATCTTTAAGTATAACTCTGCCAGTGCTTTGTGAATATTCGGCTTCATTCCGGGGTCGACCCGTTCCAGCCAGCCAGCGAGTGGGGCCAGTCGTACCATCTCGCGTGCAGGAACCGCCTGAGGCATGTTCGGAACGAATTGCTGGTTGACCTGTGCTTCATCGTCAGAACTGTAAAACACGTTGCCGTACATATCTCTTTGAATACGGGGGCCGCTGGAGCGGTCGAGCTGCTTGGTTATTTTGACCTCAGCCAGCCACGAGGCTGCTAAAGTGGTCAGGCTTTCACTCCATTGGTCGGCCCGTTCAGGGGCGATTGAGAGGAGGGCGTCGATAGCCGTTTTCAGCATTTCCAAGTTCCGCAACCGTGGTTCGCTGGTACGAATATTCGTCTGGAGATTTGTAGTAGCTGATTCGCCAAGACTCGTTAAAAGAGCCACTCCGCGTTCAGGCCGACCTTTGAATGAATCCTCAAACCACTTCCTGGCCAATGCTTTATCCACTTTCGGAACCAAAGCGATCGCCTGTTTTGTAGCTTCCTCCCGAGCCTGGCTCTGCTCAGCCGTTTTTACTTCCAGGGCCATCAAAGCCTGCAATGCAGCCCAAGCCTGATTGACCAGTTCCGGAGTTCCAAGCCGGTTATATTTAGCCAAAGCATAACGAGCCAAAAGATTTAAGACAACTGGATCTGACTTGGCCTCAGGGCTTTCAGGTATTGGGAGGAATGGCCCTGCATCGGCGGCAAGGTTTGCGGAAGTCAGGATCAAAGCGGCATCGCGCCGGGATAGGACGGGCTTCGGATCTTTCTGATCCACAAGGATTTGGATCTGTCGGACCAAGTCTTCTGTGGCGTCCGTCTGGCGATCGACCAAGAGAACAAGTCGGGCCAATAGGTCTCGGTCCTCCGCTTCCACTGCCTGGGGATTGGCTTTGGTCAAAGCGATAAAGTCTTTTGCAGTCAACAGGTTCTGCTCATTCGATGAACCGCGGCCCTGCATCAAGGCCATCGTTTCAGGGTCGTTCATGTTGATGTTGTTAAACACCATCATGCGCTGCATCATCATGTTGGACTGGGAGTTGGAGTTGTCCACCGGGATTGTGGATGCACTTGAAGACTTTGCCAGAGTGATCACCCCGGTGGCCAGTTGCTGACCCGTTCCAAGCGACTTCACAATCGCTCTCCAGGCTGCTATGCCTTCTTTGGGAGTCAGCTTCTTGAGCTGATCAGCAACTATGGGCCAACGCCCCAGAGCGACATTGCGAGAAAGTGTTTCAAGTTCCTTGTCAAACGGATCTTCCGAGGCTTTTTTGGGACCATCTTTTTCGGTGTTGGCTGTTGGATTGGATTCCCCCGCCCGGGCCTTGGCGGCTTCCATCTGTGCAACGATTTCCGGGGGAAGGTTTGAAGCATCGGAGTCAGTCGCCGATGGGTTTTTCGCCTTCGGCTGAACAACGCCGGATACTTCCGACCAGACTTTCAATATGGTCGAAGCCTTGCGGTCAAACTTCTGTTTATTTATCTTTTCCAACCGTTCAGCGGCTGGGTCGGGTTTCTTCTCCTCCGGTTTTGCGGCAGCATCGGCTGGTTTTTCTACCGGCTTGGCATCAGGCTTTTTCTCAACAGCCGCAGCCTTGTTTGTGACTGTGGCAGAAACCGTATTTGCAGGTCTAAGCTGAACGGACTGAATGGTTTGTGTCTGAGCCATTAAGGCAAGATGACACAAGCCCATCATAAATAATGAGGTGATCGCCGATTTTGTCCAGCGCAGAAAAGCCCGATTCATCAGATGCCAATCCTTGGTTGAAAGATTCTGAAATCGATCCGAAAAAAAACTCGTTCAAGCCGACATGATGAGACAGACATGCCAGCATAAGCACTGACATGCCAGAGGTTTGTACTCGAAGGCTCATGAGAGTGAAATCAGGAACCACTGCCGTCGGGGGCTGGGCCAGCGCCTGCTGCACGGCCGTCTTTTTTCGTGATGTTATTGGGCTTTCGAGCTTTATTTTTACATTGGCCAGATTTGCAGTTGGAGCATGGCTTGGGGATCGGCATGCCCTGAAGTTCGGAAACGTCCATACGGGCCAGGCGAATCGTCCCTTCCAGATCGTCCCGGTACGTTTTCGCAGCGGCCAGGTCGCCGGTTTTTTCGGCGTCTTCAGCGAGTTGGCGATAGGTTTGGCGGGCATTCTCGACATCCGGCTGCCATTCAGGCTCGCCCAGGCCTTCAAGCCGTTTGAGCCAGGTCATATAAAACTTGGCATTGGCGAGAGTTGAGAGCGTTTCCATCTTGATTTTCGCGTCTGATTTCGGATCGCTGTTCATATCCTCCAGCAGCATTTCCAATTCCGACGAGGCTTCTGGAAGCTGGCTGGCAAACATTTGTGCCTGAGCTTTGCCCAGACGAATGGAATAGTCCAGTTCAGGCTGGGTTTTGGCATCGACGGCGCCCAGCGCCGCGTCATAAGCCGAGAGGGCGACAGCCCAGTTTTCGGATGAAACCGCCGCTTTGGCCTGTGCCAGAGCATCGGCAGCTTTGTCCATTTTCATTCCATTTTGGCCAGGCCCAAAGTGGTAAGCTCCCACTACGGCAGGCAGCATCAGCCAGATTGCTAGTAACCAGGATCGCATAATTAAGGTCCCTTTTCTCAGGTTCATGAAAAGGCGTGGTCTGAACCGGGTCTTGTTACCGAACGTTAAGATCATTCTAACCATATCCATATCGCGTTTTCTACATAACGATCTTAAAATCGCGATAATTATTTTGGGGCGAGTCGAAAGTTTAGGGGAGATCGCTCTTTGGGAAGTCCTAAAACCTCACTCCTGAATCCGGTTTTATCTTGATATCCATAAACTCTGATAGCCTCTGCGACTTCAACAGTTGGCCCAATCTGATTGTGAGGCCTTGATATCGCAAGCGATCCAGAGTTATCATAGAGATATGACCTGCCTCGTCTCAAGTTCAAGTATCCTGCCCAATCCGATCGGTAACATCTGAATCAAACCCGAGACTGAAATTTGTGCCAATCTCTATGAAGAATTTCAATTGCCTCTATCCATTTGTATTGATTACCATATTTTGCTCGAATTGGCAGGTATCCCGCGCCTCTGTTGACTATTTAACAGAAATCAAGCCGATTTTAAAATCAAGGTGTTACGCCTGCCATGGTTCGCTGATGCAGAAGTCGGGCCTGAGGCTTGACACCGTTTCACTGATGCACAAAGGAGGCGATAATGGAGATGTGCTGACCGGGAATCCAAGCCTTCTGATGGAGCGTATCCACGAAACGAATGTCGCCGATCGGATGCCGCCTGAAGGTGAAGGCGTACCACTTTCCTCTGCCGAAAAAGCCAAGATTTCTGAATGGATCGGCAGCGGTAGCAAATCTCCAGCCGACGAAAAGGCGGAACCAAGCCCGAGGGATCACTGGGCGTTCCGCCCGATCATCAAACCAGCGGTTCCCAAAGTCACCCAGACAAGTTGGGTGAAAAACCCGATTGATTCATTTATTTTAAAACCATTGGAGTCCAGAGGGCTGGCGCCTTCGCCCAAGGCGGATGATTTGGTACTTCTGAGACGATTATATATCGACCTGACTGGTATGCCTCCGACACTGGACGAAATCCAGAACATGCAATCAGGCCGAAATGCAAATTGGTATCCAACTTTAACAAGTCGGCTTTTGAACGACCCACGATATGGAGAGCGATGGGCACGCCACTGGATGGATGTCTGGAGATATAGCGACTGGTGGGGTTTGGGAGCAGAACTAAGGAATAGCCAGAAGCAGATCTGGCACTGGCGTGACTGGATTGTGGAGTCGCTCAATCGCGACAAGCCTTACGACCAAATGGTTCAGCTCATGCTGGCCGCTGACGAGCTTGCGCCTGAGGATTTGGACTCTCTGAGGGCATCAGGATATCTGGCTAGAAATTTTTTCCTGTTCAATCGCAATCAGTGGCTGGATGAAACAGTGGAGCATGTGAGCAAGGCGTTTCTTGGCCTGACAATCAATTGCGCCAAATGCCATGACCATAAATTCGACCCTGTCAGGCAGACAGATTATTATGCAATGCGTGCTGTGTTTGAGCCTTATATGGTTCGCAATGACATTTTGCCCAGTTCTGTAGACGCGAAAGTCGATGGTATTTCAAGGGCTTACGACGCATTTTTGAATGAGCCAACTTATCGATTTATTCGAGGTCAGGAAAGTAGCCCTGATAAATCGGTGGTCATTCCACCAGATGTCCCAGCATTTCTGACAGGTACCGGATTAACTGTAAAACCTGTAAAACTTCCGATCGAATCCTGGCATCCAGAACTGAGGCCACATATTCGCCAATCGAATTTAAACCAGAAAAGATTGCAGGTTGAAACTGCAAAAAAAGAACTAAATCAGGCCCAAAACGACTGGAAGACATTTCAGGTCCAGGCAAATACTCAATCTGCAATATTATCAACCGAGAAATTGCTGGCCAGAAATCTTGCGGAAAAGAAGCTGAAAGCGGCTGAGGAAGAACTTGCGGCGATTCGACTGCGAGCGGCAGCCGATGTGGCAAGTGTGAAGTCTGCTGGTCAGGAATCGAGTCAGGAACTCGTAAAAAATGCCATCTGGGCAGAGCGTCAGACGGCCATCAGCCGAGCGGATGTCGATGTAGCCCGACTCGAATTGGAATTGCTGCGTGGTAAAAATGAGCAAAAAGCTGACTTGCAAAAGAAGCTCGATTCTGCGAAATCCGTTGTCGAACAATCTCGTAAAAGCATGGCCGAACCGCTGGGCAAGCACACACCATTGGTCGGTGCGGAGCATGCTCCCACAAAATTTAAATCTTCTACAGCGTTTGACCCAACTCCCTCATTTTCTGGCCAAAGCACAGGTCGACGTTCAGCGCTTGCAAGCTGGATCACCGACCCGAAAAATCCTCTGACAGCACGAGTTGCGGTGAATCATCTCTGGGCCAGGCATATGGGCAAACCGCTGGTTCCAAGTGTGTTTGACTTTGGTCGCAAAGGACAGGTTCCATCACATCCAGAATTGCTGGACTGGCTGGCATCTGAATTTATTGAAAGTGGCTGGAGCATGAAACACATACACCGGTTGATTGTCGAATCATCGACTTATCAAATGACCTCTTCGCTTCATGACGTTCCTGAAAAGAATTTAAAGGTTGACCCTGATAACAAGTTTCTCTGGCACAGAGAGCCGATCCGGATTGAATCACAAGTGGTGCGCGACTCTGTTTTAAAGCTTTCTGGAAAGCTCGACCTGACGATGGGTGGCCCTCCGATTGAAGCCTCTGATCAACCAAATTCGCTTCGCAGGAGCCTCTATTTTTTCCACTCAAACAACGACCGAAACCTTTTCCTGACCACGTTCGATGAAGCCATGGTCAAAGACTGTTACCAGCGCGAACAAAGCATTGTGCCCCAACAGGCGCTGGCTTTGTCAAATTCGCGACTTGTGCATGAATCCGCACAAAAGATTGCTGAAAAGATTGCCCAGCAATTGCAATCTAAAAACGAAAATAATGACAACCGATTTATTCGGCAGGCTTTCATCTATACGCTTGCAATGGAACCAAGCCCTGATGAAATTGCGGTGTCGATTAAAGCTCTGGAACGCTGGAAAAATCTGTCCGGCAAAAATCCCGGTGGCGATTTACAGGCCCGCGCGAATTTGATCTGGGCGCTTGTCAACCACAACGACTTTGTCACTTTGCGATAATCGAAAATAAAAAATGCAAAACTCTCGTAAAACAAATG
>CAMCFM010000275.1 GCA_945874095.1 Candidatus Kuenenia stuttgartensis | reverse complement strand
CCCGCTTCGATGATCCCAATGAAGTCTGAAGCCTTCAGACTCGCACCACCCACCAGAGCACCATCAATGTCCGGGCAGGCGAGCAGTTCTTCAGCGTTGTCAGGCTTGACACTTCCACCATACTGAATCTTCACGATTGAAGCCGTCTTCTCGCCAAATGTGGCTGAGAGTGACTTCCGAATAAATGCATGAACATCCTGAGCCTGCTGAGGGGAAGCCGTTCGGCCTGTCCCAATCGCCCAGACTGGCTCATATGCCAGAACCACTTTGTTCATCTCTTCAGATGAAAGCCCTGCCAATGAACCCTTCAATTGCTCGGCAACCACCGCTTCCGTACGATCTTCTTCTCGTTCCTGAAGCGTCTCGCCAATGCAGACAATCGGATATAGACCTGCTTCAAGAGCTGATTTCAGCTTCTTGTTGACCTGTTCGTCGGTTTCACCCATGCCATGACGACGCTCACTGTGGCCCAGAATCACGTGCGTACAGCCAGCGTCAAGCAGCATGGAAGCCGATGATTCGCCTGTATACGCTCCGTCTTTCGCCCAGTGCATGTTCTGGCCAGCAAGGCCAATCGGTGAATCGTTCAGCGAGTCACTCACAGCACTTAGAAAAACTGCCGGTGCGCCCAGAGCCACTTCCACTTCGGATGATGATCCAACTCCATCGCGAACTGCGGTGGCCAAAGCCTTTGCAGATTCAGCTGAGGCAGGGTTCATCTTCCAGTTGCCGGCGATGAAAATTTTGCGATTAATCATGATTTAGACAGCGACCTCCTGACAGGCATCGATCGTTTTGTGCATCAATTCCGCAAGGCCGCGGATTTGAACCATCAATTCGGCATAGGCTTTCGGTAGTAACGCCTGAGGGCCATCAGACAAAGCCTCTTCAGGGCAGTCGTGCACTTCAATATGCACTCCATCGGCCCCGGCCGCAACCCCGGCTAAAGCCATGGCGGGGATCAGATCCGGGCGACCCGTCGCGTGGCTCGGGTCAACGATGATCGGCAGGTGACTTTGCAGTTTACAGTTCGGAACGGCGGAAATGTCCATCATGTTCCGGGTGGAATCCTCAAAGCTGCGAACCCCTCGTTCGCACAGGATTACCTTCAGGTTGCCCTGAGCCAGAACGTATTCGGCAGACATCAGCAAGTCTTTGACAGTGGCAGACATACCGCGTTTCAGCAGCACCGGGATTCGGGTCTTGCCGACTTCTTTGAGAAGGTCGAAGTTCTGCATGTTCCGGGCACCGATCTGAAACATGTCGGTGTAGCGGGCCACCAGATCCACCTGACGGGGATCCATGACTTCCGTCACAATCGGCATCCCATAATGATCGCCGACCCGGCGGAGAATCTGAAGGCCTTCCTCACCCATGCCCTGAAAGCTGTAAGGGCTTGTACGAGGCTTAAAGGCCCCACCACGAAGGATATTGGCGCCAGCTTCACGTACCAGTCCGGCGATCCGCATCAGGCGTTCTTCGCCTTCGATCGCACACGGACCAGCGATCATGGCCAGATGGCCACCACCGATTTTTATACCCTTGATATCAATGATCGAATCTTCATGATGAAACTCGCGGCTCGCGAGCTTGAAAGCCTTCATGATTGGGACCACCTGCTCTACGCCTTCAATCGCTTTCAGAGGCTGGGCTTGAAGCTTGGATTCATCACCAATCACTCCAATGATCGTTCGCGACACACCTCGGCTGATGTGCGGAGTAAAACCAAGTTCATGAATTCGATCAAGAACGTGCTGAATTTGGTCGTCGGTACATTCGGGCTTCAGAACGATGATCATCACGCACCAGATAGGAGTTTTCGAACACGGGTTCGGGTTTTGAAGGGCTCAATGGATTCGGCCAACACTTCGCAACGCCCAGAACTCAGAACCGGGTAGTATATCTTGCTTTTGCCTGAATGAAAAGCGTTATTTTTCGTAAATTATCAAGATATTCCCAACCCGATCAACCAATCTGCTCAGCTAAACGTTACGTTTTTTGGAATAAAGCCTCTTGCCATCTGGTATTCTCTTCGTTATCCTCTCCAACACCAGTCAAACTGCCTGATCGTTACAGGTCATGCTTTTTGCCAAATCGTTACCGATGGATTTGTCACCAGCACGTTCGGCGGTGTAGACACTCCCGTTTGCCACCCGTTTTAATGTGTATATGTGCCACGGTCACATCAGGGAAGATCTTGGAAAACACGAATAAGTACTGAGTCATCAAGGAGGTACGCCACATGGCCGTCAAAAATTCGGCGATAGACCGGATTGCCGCACTCGACATTCTTAACGATCACGTGCCAGAGATCCGCGGCCAGCTTCAGTTCCTTGACTTTCTGGTCAGGGCCGTCATGACGGACCTGGAACGATATCAGGCTGAAGCGGATTCAGGGACCAGAATCTTCCTTAAACAACTGATTTTAATGCACTTGCATCATATCGGGCAGAACGGTGGACAGACCGGAGCCCTGAGTGAATTTTCAGAAGCCGTTCACCATTGGCTTGATTCGGAAGATGAAGCATTTCTGACGACAGCGGATACGCAGAGTCCTCAAGATGTTCAAGAACTGATTAAAACCACGATCGACACTTTAAACTGGTCGGGAGGCAACGTCTGATGGGATCTGATACATCTTACTCAAATGGAGTGAACTCAGCCTCCACTTCATCCGTCAAGCCCGGCCAGCAATCGGCTGCGATTCGTAACATCTACGAGCACCTTGGCGAGCTTCGCGGCCTTGCCCAACTGGTCGTCTATCTGGCGGACCAGATTGAAGATACAGACAAGCGGCTCGATGCTGCCACGGATCCGACTCAAGTGGCCTTTCTCAACCGGGTTCTGTCCATGTACACGGAAGAGCTGGAACTTCGCCATCAAGGACTTTCTGGAAGAATTGCTTCGATCTGCCAGCAAGTCGCCACGCGAACCAAGCCAGCCTACACACGAATCAACCGATTCTAATCTAAATCGCAAATCACGCTCACAAGCGTTTTTTTGTCGGCCCGGCCCCCGGATATTCCCGGACCGGGCGTCTATTTTTTGTCATTTTAGTCATTACAGATGTAATCCATTACACAGAGATTGTTTGCGGCAGACAAACACTGCTATATAAGTGAAACGGCCGATATATAATGCTGGCTAGTACTACAGTTAGGGTTTGAATCAGGCTTATCGATTTTACATAAGATGCTGCATATAAACATGTTATGGTGTCATATATCGCCAGTCGATTTTTTGATTTCAGGGCCAACGGCCCGTCATATACAAGCGATGGTCGAAGGCCATCGATAGGATATCAAATCAAATCATGTCGCTTCGCCTTGTGAAACAAGGGCTGAAAGCCTGCCCCATTCGCAAACTGTTTCCTGAGTCGTGACGTGAGAGGTATCGGGCTTTCAGCCCTCAAAGCATTTTTCGGTTTGGACAACTGACGAGGGCCGCTGGCCCTCGCTGGTATGGAACAGGCCTTTGGCCCTGTAGCAAAACTTTCAAAATACGCTGTATCACCTCGATCTCAAACTGAAGTACAAGCGTTTGAGCTTCGCAACAAATTTGTAAAAAAATATAAAATTGACGGATGCCGCCAGTGATTCGACGCGGATGCGGTTAACTTCCGTGCGAACCATGGCCTGTCTATCGCGGGAACGACAGACTGACAAGGAGCACCGATTGGACCATCGGCGACATCCGTCAACTATTCTCACACATGCTTCGTCTGGATAGAGAGACCTTTTAGAGTCGTCCTGCGATCCAGTTTGCCACATGATTCTGACTTTACTATCGACCCTCAAATTCCTCTCCAACCCTGTAAATCATTGGCGAATGATTTTTTCGAACCGATCGGTCCGGTTGGATCAATTATGAGGGCTTACGATCAAAGTGGATCAAGTTCCTCATCCACGACAGTTTCCTGATCCTGATAGGACCGGCCATAGGGTGCATACGTTTCGCCTGAATCCTTCCAAACGTGTGGCCCAGAAAGCGGTTCCGGCTCGTGATGCGTGTAATTGTCGATCACAAAGTTCACTGGAGCTGCGGAATGGACATCTGACGGGTCATAAAATGAATCCGAGGTCTCCGCATCATCGCCATCATACCCAACCTCAATCAACCCCTCAGACTCTTCCAAAGGAGGCTTCACGGGCAGGAGCGGTTCAGACCAGGTCTTTGACACATGTTGAACTTGCACCGAGCTTGCGGATGAACCGAAACCAGGCTTGATGATGGGCGAATCTGGGCTGGCGGGAACGGTTTGAGAAGGCTGCCAGGTCTCCGACCATCGAACGATTCGTCGCGGATTTCCGAGCGTTTCACGATGAATCCAGTCCGCTTCAGCTCTGGTCCACGAATGATCCGGTCTCGACCACCTCAGTAATTCCATGGCCTCTTTTAAAGCGATATGCGGCAAGTGCCATCCCACGGGTCGGCCATACCTGCTCAGCCGACTGAAGCGTTCGAGCAATAAAGATTGGCCAACATAGAGGACACCTATCTGCACTCCACGAGCCTTAAGACGCTCCTGAAGGATTCGGATCACTTCAAAGCCTTCTCGCTTCAAGTGATGCGACTCTTCAATCACAAGCTCGACACGGAATCCATCGAGCGACAATTCATAAACACGACGCTCGATCCGGCTCAGGGTCTGCTCGGCCGTCGATGCTTCCTCGATGAAATGATCTTCGAGATTGAACCGAAGCGTCTGCAAGAGTCCAAGGCCTGAACCGCCAGGCAGTTGCGGCACCGAGACCCAGCGTACAAGATCACTCTGGGTTCGTGCCGACTCAGCGGCGACTCTCCAGAGCCATGTCTTACCCGCACCTGAGTCGCCGGTCAAAACCGTTTGGCGAATCAGGCCATTGGCCCAGGCGTGTGTCAGTTGTTCAAAGGCATCGTAACGACTCGGGAGTATCGCTGGAAGCGATGCTTCAAAAGGGTTTTGAGGGCTTTGCAGATTCCGGTCGTCATCCATGTCACAATTGCTCCAAGCCGATGGCGGGAGGTCGTCCCAGCACGGTTGAAAGGCTGGTAATACCAACCCCAACACCTTCATTATCGGCCCAGATCATTCCATCACTTGATTCGGAACCAAGGGAATTTCCGGCATAATCGTTACCGATCAGGCCAACTCCCTGCCCCTTCCAGAAGTTGCAGCGATTGATTTAATGGCTTTGGGAGCGATTCCCAGGCAGCCTCGTTCAACTTACGTTCAATCCGCTCATCCGACTGCTTCGAAAGCTGGAGTCGGGACATTCCCATCGCTGTCTTTGCCGGGATCCGTGGAGTCCTTGTGGTCGCGGCCTGATTCCAAATCGACTGACCGTCGCGAATCAGATTCATTCGGACCTCAATCAGCGTGGTCCTGTGTGGAGTCTCTTCAAAGCCTCGCCCATAACGCTCTGAAACTTGTAAATCGAACCGAAACAGTGCTGATTTCAGAAACAGATCCTGATGAGTCGCCACGGTGAATCTCGGAAAGAGATAGCCTTTTGCCAGTCCATTTTTTTCGATCACAGGCAGAATCTGTTCGCTGGCTTTATCCGATTTCGTGAAGTTGGACTCCGTCATCATCAGTTGAACAGACATCCCCCTCCATTTCGCCAATGCTTGAACCAACGTGGCAAATCTTGGCTCCGTATCTGCCGCACCAGGAACACCTTCGAGATTCTGAAGCTGGAGCTTCTCCACATCCATCAAGCTCTGGAGCGATTCCTGAGGCTGATTGGCCTGCATCTGAGCCTGACACTGATCGAGTGTTTTTTGAATCGAGGTGTCACGCGCAGTTCGCCACAGATTTCTTGACTCCTCAGTCAAGTCCTTCAGATCAGAGTCGCTAACGGATTCGTCCAGCAGCTTGGAATACCCTTCCAAGGCGTCCAGAGTTTTGGCACCTGAGAGCCTTTCAATCCGCTTTTTCCAGGACTTGCGAGCCTGTTCACGGCGAATCTTGCGAATCTCAGGCTCCGTCAATCCCGCCGATTCCGCCTTAAGACGAGCTGAATCGATGGCCCATAATTCGATGATTCTGTCGCATGATTTCACCACATCCAGCTCATCTGAACCTTGATTCAGACTTTTGTATTGCTGAATGGCCCTCTGCATCAGAATCGCGGAATGGTCCGCATGGGTGGCCATCCAGGCCTGCATGGAGACGGAAAGAGCAATCAATATCGAGCTGAAAACCAAGGCTGAATTGGCCCAGGCCGGGAGATGATTCTGGAGGCGGATCAGCCAGCCAGGTGGCTTGCGAAACCGTTTGCGGAACTGGCTGGGATCGATGTCCGCATGGCTGTGAGGCACTTCCATACTTCGTCCACAGAATGGGCAAAGCGCTTTCCAGACGCCAGGCGGCGGCTCGAAAACGGTGTCGCATTCCGGGCAGTTGAT
>CAMCFM010000274.1 GCA_945874095.1 Candidatus Kuenenia stuttgartensis | reverse complement strand
ACATGGACGGCCGCACTGGCCGCAATGGGCCTCGCGGCATCGTCGCCCTGGATCGATGCACAAACCAATCGCGGGCTCGAACCGGGCGCTAACCCGAATGTTTCGCCAATGGATCCTGCCAGCGTTCAAATCGCTCCGGCTGGAAACTCGTCTGCCACGGCCCGTAAACCGGCCGTTCCTGTGATGGAACCTGGCGATGCTGCCATGCTTCGCAGCCGCAGTGCCAGAACCGTACTTCGTAACGGCATCGACTACATTAAATATCAGCAGTATGAAAAAGCTCTGATCTATCTTCGGGAAGCAGAGCGCCGCAAGGACCAGCTCAACCCCGCTGAAGTGACCAGCATGAGACAAGGCATTGAGGCGGCCCAAGAAGGACTTAGGGCACCGACGTCGATGGCCGGTTATGCCAAAACGCGTCGCCCTCAGGCCGGTTCCATTGCGGTTGCCGCCAAACCGGCACCTGTCGCTTTGGCCGATCCAGCCATGAGACCAGCTTCAGTCGAGATTCCCATTCAAGAGTCTCAGCCTGTCGTTCGGATCGCTCTTGAGCCGATTCCGCCTGAGGCACTCGCCAAGGCATTGCCGACAGCCTCCGAACTGGCCCGGTCAAAGTCAGCGGCTTCCGCTCGCAGACAATATGAATCCGCCGGTAATTCGGGCGGTTCTGAGACATTGCCTCCACTTTCGGCTCCAGCCTCGTTGACTCAGCCACTCAAGGCAAGAGAGACGGAAGCTGTTGCTGTATCAGAACCTGTGGCACTTGAACAAGCTCCTGTCATGGAACCGGTTGCGGTCAAGTTGCCTGAGAAGGCTGTCAACGCTCCAGAGCCTCTGCCAGGCAGCCCATCTGCCCGTTCCAGTGTGGCTCAGCAATCGGCTGCCACGTTTGATGAATCGGTGGCACCGGTCACCGATCAGTCCAAACCTGTTCATCAAGACACCCCATCGCTGCCTGCTCTGAGCGTCCCACCGGGTGCTGTTGACGAGTCCGAAAGTGCTGCACCAACAACACTTCCGCTATTACCTGTGGCAAGCAGCCAGCCAGCTCCGAAGCTGGAGAGCGTCACTCCTGACGTGAAACCAGCTGCTCCTGTGGTCGAAACACCGGCCCTTCCGGCCGTGAATTCCGACGACGAGCCGATCGACAACCAACCGCCAAAGATCGAAACCTCTCTGCCAGCACTCCCACCATTGGAAGTGGCTGAAGTGAAGGCGAAAGTCGAAGATAAGCTGGAATCTGAGCCAAGCCTGCCGGCTCTTCCAGTCGTGGAAGTGGCGCAAGTGGTTGCAGAGCCAGTGAAACCGCCTGTGGAATCGAAGGTCATGGCCAAGCTCGAATCCGAGCCAAGCCTGCCGGCATTGCCAGTGGCGAATTCGATTGAGAATGCTCCTGAAGCTCCCAAAGCGGTGGAGCTGGAAGTGAAGCCTGCCACGGTTCAGCTGCCCACAGAATTGCCTCCTGCCGGCGATAAGCCACTTCAGGAAGCGGCAGGAATTCCTGTTCTGACGCCTCTGGCTGATGACGAAGAGCCTGCTGCTGCAACGACTTCCAATACAGTTCAGGCTGAACGGATCGCTACCAGGTTGGTGGAAGAAGATTCAAAACCAGTGGCCACCGACAGTCTCCCTCCATTGCCTTCAGCTCCGGCGAATGACCTACCTCCACTCCCTCCGATTCCGTCTTTGGATCAAGCTCCATTGAAGTCGGAAGAGCCTGCCAAGCCAGCAGATAAGCCAGTTTCTGAACCGGCTCCATTGGCTTTTGAAGCCGCAGTTCCAGCCAAACCTGAATTGGCCGGCGACCTGCCACCTCTCCCAGTGGGAACATCCAGCACGCCTGATACACCGCCGGTTCCTCCGGTTGTTCCAACTCAGGCTGAAGCGATGCCGGAACGAGTGGCTCGTGCTGAGGCAAACGCAGTTCCAGGCGTGACTTCCGACAATCTTCCAGCATTGCCTGCGGAAGAAGTCGCTAAAACGGTGACCCCATCGCCGAGCTCTCCAGATGGCGATCCGGAGATTGGCAAGATTACTGATAAGTACTTAGGTGGTCTATCGTTCGAGCGACGTCGCGAGATCGAACAGATGGCGCGGATTCAAGGTGGCCGGACAGGTTCCACGCCTGGCCTATCGCCTCTGGGGGCTCAGCCTCCGGAAGAGGCAGGTGCTGCCGCTATGACCCGTCCGGGTGTCCCAGGTTCGAGCACGAATATGAGTGCAACGGACGATCCGTTGGTGCGTCTTGAACTGCCCAGAGCCCCAAGTCCTGCGGAAGCTCGCCCGATCCGGGCCATTCTTCTGCCAGAGCAGTTTGATAACCTCAAACCACGCCAGTTTGACCCTCGTCGCAAGATGTGGGCCTCTGCCGCAGTGGCTCACTATCCTCTCTACTTCCAAGACCCAAGTCTTGAGCGGTACGGGGTTTCTGTTGAACAAAGGCTCGGTCGTGCAGGTCGTAAACTGACCTATCCGATTGACGATCCGAAGCAGAGCAAGCTGAGGAATCAAATTGCCACTCCGATGATCTCAAGTGGCCTGTTCGCCCTCCAGATTGCCACCTTCCCGTTCCGGGCCATTGCCGATCCCCCTTGGGAATCCGAATATGACCTCGGTTACTATCGCCCTGGCGATGTGGTGCCGGAAGATACCGTGGTGCTGCCCTGGAAGGGTGTCGGACCACTTTTCAAAGGCAACAAATATTGATCCCGATCTGTCACGAATCCTGACTTGATCGATCAAAAAGATAGAACAGCTCCAAGGAATTGGGGCTGTCTTTTTTTTATTTTATTCTTCAAATCGTCGTAAAGCATGACGTGGCAGACCGATATCGACGATCTCCACGCGTCCTGTCCATTCGCTGGCATAGCGTTCGTAGAAGCCGACTTTAGGGGCTACAAATGTGGCTGTAAGGCGGGCCTTGATGGCAACGCCCAAGACTTCGCCGGTGTTTGCGTCCATCCCCGACGGGATATCTAAAGCCATGACAGGCTTACCACTTTCGTTGATAATCCCGACAATGTCGCCCGCCAGGTCGCCGGGTATCAAGGGTCTGGTCAGGCCAGTTCCAAACAGTCCATCGACCACCCAATCCGCCGGTTTCAGGATCGACTCCAGCTCCATGGGTTCAAAAACCCGTGACTGCTCGATGCCTGCCGCCTGGAGAATTCTGTACTGGGCGAGGGCATCGCCTTTAAGTTCGCCGGGCGGAGTGGTCCAGACCACGCGCACCTTGGCCACGCCTGAGGCTTCCAAATGGCGTGCCAGAACGGCTCCATCGCCACCGTTATTGCCTTGTCCACAGATCACAACTACTGTTGCAGGCTGACTTTCAGAACTGATTAATCCGGTTTCAAACATGGCCCACGAGAGGACTCGGGCGGCACCTCGGCCAGCGTTTTCCATCAGCACGATCGTCGGCATATTCAGCTCGGCGACAGCATAGTCGTCGAGGGCTCGCACTTCTTCGCAAGTCAGTGGCCGCAGTCGATACCGCGAAACTTCGAGAGTTTCACGCCGTTCGGAACGATCATCAAAAATCATCGCCATCAGCTCCTTCCCAGCCACCATCAGCCGAGCTTTTCGGATCCAGCCTTGATGATTATATTTTCCATTGTCCCAGTCAGGAAAACCATCTATTCCTGAGAAATCTCTGCGATCTCTGTAGATTCCAATTGGTAAAGGCCTTGGAATTGCTTTATTTTAGTGGGATCATTGGATCATAAAAGACGAAAAAAAGGCTGGAACCGGAGTCGAGATTCCTCATGGAAAAGTTGCTTCCCAGATCACCCAATCGGTTGAAAACTCTGGCTTATCTGTTTATATCCACAATGGTTGGATCGTTTACAGGGTTCGCTCAGGACCAAGCCTCGCCGAAAGCTCCATTGCCGGTGTCCAATTCGGCGAAACCTGTGAAAAAGCGTCCGAATATCGTGCTGATCATTGCCGATGACCAGGCCTGGACCGACTTCGGATTCATGGGCCATAAGGTGGTACAAACACCTTTCATTGATGCACTTGCATCCAGATCAGCCAGCTTCGTGAATGGTTATGTCCCAACCTCTCTGTGCCGGGCCAGTCTGGCCACTTTGCTGACCGGTCAATATGCCCACCAGCACTGTATCTGCTTCAACGATCCCCCCAAGGGCATGCAGCGAGATGAAGCTCATCCGTTCATCGCCCGATCTCCCGCCTTGCCTAGAATTCTGGCCACTCAAGGCTATCGCAGCTTCCAGACCGGTAAATTTTGGGAAGGCCACTATGCCAACGCCGGATTCACCCATGGGATGACCGTTAAGGGGCGTCATGGCGATACCGGGCTGAAGATTGGTCGCGATACGATGGCCCCGATTTCAGAATTTCTCGATCAATCAGCAGGCACTCCGTTCTTCCTTTGGTATGCCCCGATGCTGCCTCATACGCCACACAACCCACCGGCTGATTATGTGAAAGCCTTTGCAGGTAAAGGACTTGATCCAAAAACGCAAGCCTATTATGCCACCATTCGCTGGTTCGACGATTCCGTGGGAGCTTTGATGAAGCTCCTGAGTGACCGCCATCTGACCGACAACACGGCGGTTCTGTTTCTGGTGGACAATGGCTGGGCAGTCCCGTTGGCTGGAGAGCGGATGCCGTACGCCGTGAAGTCGAAAAACTCGCCCTTCGACGGTGGTTTACGGACACCTTTACTACTGAGCTGGCCAGGACATACAAAGCCTGGAACGCGTCAGGATCTGGTCTCGTCGATCGACGTGGTTCCGACCTTGCTTGATATCGCCGGTCTGGGCTATTCCAGCGCGGGCCTGCCCGGCTTGAGCCTTCTGAAAGCGGCTGGCGAAAAGGCTGAAAAGGTTCCAAGAGACACGCTTTATGGAGAGCTTTTTCTGCATACGGCTTCGCAGTTGGGTCAGCCCAAGGTGGATATGACTTACCGATGGGTTCGCCGTGGGGACTGGAAATTGATCCTGCCGACGCCTGTGGCTGAAGCTTCGACAAAGGTGGTGCAGGGCGGCGATACACAGAACCTGATCATCAACCGAACCGACGGCCCGTTTCTCTATAACCTCAAGAATGATCCAACCGAACTTCATAACCTTGCAGGAGATCCAGCACAGGTCGGCCGGATCAGAGAGTTGACAGATGCGCTCGATCAGTGGCTTGAAGCTCGCTAAGGAACAGGCGAGAGATAACTTCCGGTTTTTGGGTGATTGGGCTCCAGAGGAGACAGCTATTACTAAGCTCCAATCACGCTCAGAAGCGGATTTCTGCAGGCGCGGTCCCCTGACCGGGCGGGTTTTCGCCCATTCAATCCATACGCATGTAAAGCATTACATAAAAATGATTTGCGTCGTTCTGGAAAATAAATCCAAAGCCCGACATGTCAGGGAACATGGCCTAAGTATCCCAGAGTGAGAGGAGTATAGTGCCACCTCAGGTCAAGATTTTGGGGTGGCCTTCATGGAACCAATTCCGAACTTCGACATCATCCATCCTCCATCCTCTCGACCACTTGGAATGAGCAAATAGCCGGCCACATAAGCCGCCATCGCGCATGACAGATGCCCGATCAGTATGGCCAGCTTGACCATGGCGCTCTGGCCTGGTGCAGATGCGTCCAGAAATGCTCCTAAACCCAAGCAGGTCAAGCCTAAGAACAACGCACCTGCCAACGACGGGGCCAACGATCGGCGGAGGAATTCCCGAGGATCAATCGAGAGTGTCCTGTAAGTGTAAATTCCTGGTATCAATAGGTTTGAGAAAAGTGTTGTGAGAACTGTGCCCCAGATCACTCCCACCACTCCAAGCTGAAGCGTGAGGTAGTAACTCAGGGGCAAGTTGATAACCGCCCCGCCTAAAGCCGCCAGTGCCACCACCCGAACATGGCCCAGACCAGTGGAAACCTGCACCGGTACGGACAAAATCAGAGGCAGACAGGCGACAAGAAACAGACGCATCATGGGCGCGTATTGAGCTTTTCCTGGACCGACCCAAAGTTCCAGAAACGGCCGGGCGTAAATCGCAGCCAGCAGGCCGACCGGCAGGAGTAGTCCAAAGTGAAGCCTGACACCGTCATATTTGACCCGATCCAGTCCGCCTTTATCGCGAGCCGCTGCCAGGCTGGCCGCTGCCGGCATCACAAAATAGGCGAGAGTCCAGCCTGTCTGTCTCAGCTGCATGAACGGCTTGGAAACGACTTGGTAAATCGAAGTGGCTGGACCTGGATCAGTCAGGGCGAATCCGAGAACCGTGGTGTCGAGCTTGTCTGAGAGCACAACCGAGAGCTGGATCATGAAGACCCAGAGGCTGAGCGGAATCATGCCGATGAACTCCGACCAACTCGCTCCGCGAAAGCCTGGGATCATGCCGAATTCGGAGGTCGCAATCCAGATGGCTGGCCCAAG
>CAMCFM010000273.1 GCA_945874095.1 Candidatus Kuenenia stuttgartensis | reverse complement strand
TGTCCTGATCCACTTGTTGGAAGGAACCGATGATCTCCTGCTTCGACTCTTTGGTAATGGCCATATCGAATCCTGATTTGTGGCTGTCAACGGCGCCACGGAACCCTGTTTTTATATCCATTCGTGACGGTAATACTTTAACTCTACACGCGAAATATGCAAGAGTATTGTCCAGATTCTTGCTCACATATTTCTTTTTTTTCCTAGAACGACAAGGTTTTGCGGCAAAACCCTCGGTTTTCTGGCCGTTTCGGCCTCAAAAGTTTTTGCCGCATTCTTCCCGATCCGACTCATTTGCGCATCGCCTCAAGGCCGGCTCCCCAAGTGAATTGATGCCAGGAGTTGTCCCACCTCGATGAAAATCCCATGCCCATTCCTGGCTTATATGCCACCGCCGAAACCGCCAATAAAACGATCAGCGAAACGGCCAAAGTCCTCGGCGCAAGCCATTCAGGAGTAAATACTTCTCTGCTATTGTCAAAAGGAGTGGATCGAACCAGAATCAGACTGGCTATCACGAACATCAAGCCTGTGAATGTCACAGCTAATCCGAGCCGTAAATAGGCGGGGCGATAGTTCAGCTTCAGTTTGTGCTGACCTTCCGGAATTCTCACGGCCATGAACGCGAGCTGAGCGGGATGAATTTCGATAGGTTTGCCATCCAGAGTGGCCCTCCAGCCTGGGTCGAACGAGACTCCAATGCGAAGCCATGAAGCCTCTTGAGTCACCAGATCGAGCTTGATCGAGTCGTCTTCAAGAGCTGTGTTCGTAATGCCTTGTGTAGAGAATGGCTTGTTCGTTGCAGGGTCTGAATCTGTACTTGTGGACGACTCTACAACCAGAACGGATTTTGTGTTTTTCTCGCCCAATTCTTTCAGAGCCAATTCTGCCGATTGGTCGTTTGAAACGATTTTGACTGAAGGTGCCCAGTGGAATCGTGGTTCGGGTTCGGGGAGTCGGTAGACGAATGCGCTGTCGGCTAAAATCGGGGCAATATTTATCGGAATCTTCTGACCTGACACGAGATGCGTCACGCCTTCGATTGAGAATCGCCACGGGCCACCACCAGCCAGATCTGTTAGGCGGATGAGGCGGGCTGGGCGGAATGGGGTTTCGCCAATGTTGGATTCAAGGCCGTAAGCGAGTGGGAGGCTCCATCCAAGGGCATCGCGGGGCGCGTAGAAATCAATTGGTTTTGAAGCATAGCCGGGCTCGCCAGCCGAAAACTTCGGGATACCCATCATGCGGGAAGCATTTGGATCTTTCTTTATAACTCCAACTGCAGCAGGTGGTTTAGTCCAGAAAGTGGGGGCGACCGTTGGTGTGTCCTGCCAGTGAGAGGCGATGAGGTCGACACCGACTACAATAGCTAGAGCCATGGCCAGAGCGTTTTTGACTTGAATGGAACGAGACCGGTTCAAGGCTCGAATCAAAGCCAGACTTATCAGGAACAAGCTGGCAGAACGAGTTGCTGAAACGGCTAACTCTAATGTGAGCCATTGATTACGTTCTGCGTGATAGGTTGTTTTCCAGCGACTGGCATCGGTCCACCAGGTGAGCATGGTCCAGGCGAAAAGAGTGGCTCCCAAGAGGGCTGTCAGGCTGATGATCGAGACTTGTTTGCGGGATCTAACCTTATCCTCTGACGTGAGTAACGATGAAATGCCTTGAGACGCAAGTGCTGCTGCGGCCATGGTGGCCCAGAGGTGGTATCGGACGGGGATTCGCGAACTTCCAAGGATCGGAATGTGATGCCAGAAATCCATCACAATTGTGAATCTGCCGAGCATGAAGACGGCTGAGACGAAGCCGATGAAGACCCACATGCCAACCCATGGACGCCTCCACTGGCGGGCCCCCAGAAGGGCGAGAAGCATGGCGGTGGCACCGACATAGGCGTTCATTTCGTGATAGGGATAAAAGCCGTCCATCCAGTCCGTATCGCGTGAACGTGTGCCGTAAGCTTCTCGCACGAATAGGGTTGGAAGGAGCTGTGGGTGCCAGGATCCGAATGTTTGGTCGAGCCATCTCAGGCCTTCTGTGCGAGGGGTTCGTTTGAGGAGTTCATAGGAAGGGATCCATTGAACTGCTGCGATCAGAACTCCAGCCAGGATTGCCATGGAGCCACAGATGATGACCCATCTGCGAGTCTTAAAGTCTCTGTGCACAATGACTTGATAGGCTGTCAGTAGAGCGATGAGCTGGACGGAAAAAACGGCGTCTTGCAAATGGCCTGCAAAGACTTGGCAAGCAAGAGCCATGGCAGCGACTGCGGAGCCTCCGAGGCGGCCGGTTCGCCAGGAACGTTCCAGCCCCCAGATGATCCAAGGTACGCTGGCTAATGCATTTACCATGCTGGTGTGGACGAAGTGGGCCCAGGTGAATCCGCCGAATGTGACGATCAGGGCACCTGTGAGGGCACCAGCGGGATGGGCGTGGCGACGCAGCCATGTGTAGGTACCGAGTCCAGCAATGGCTAGCGACAGAATCATGTCGCAACTTAAAGCATACCAGGTGCTTAAGAATGGATAGAGGAGGAATTTGAGGGGGTGCCAGTAACCGGTCTGACTTTCACTGTAGAGCGGGAAACCGTTGTAGAGATTGTGGCACCAGAAGGCGATTCGGCCAGCCTTCAGATTTTCTGCAAAGGCATGCCTGTACGCATAATTGAGCTCGGTGACGTCGAAATAAAAGAGTGCGGCTTTGCCGATGATCAAGGGCCAGAAATAGGTTGATAAAGCGGTCAGGAAGAGTCCTACGGCAGCGATATCCCAGATTCGCAATGACTGTTGGGGGGCGTTCGTTGATTTCAGTTCTGAGGTTGTGTCGGTCATGTGGTGGTGATGAATCTGGTGGAATCAATTTGAGATGGGAGGTGGTGTAGGGGATTCTCTGATGGACCGATCATAAACCATAATTCGCTTATCGGAGAAGAGCTTAGCCCCTTCTGCCCTGATCAAAGGGAGCATCTGGAGCGATGCTGGGGAGTTGGTGATCAGTACGAATCTTGGATTTGGAGGAGATTCGTTTGGAAATCGGTTGGGGAAGAAGCCGAACGGTTTGCCCATGGAGATTGGTCTCTGGGCGAGATAAAGGGCTCGATAAGTCTCCCAATAGTCGGCTTCAAAAGTGTCTGTGATGGCTGGTAAAGGGCCAGGCTGGGGATCGGTTAAGAGTGATACAACATCTTTATTAGTATAAGTTTCGAGCTTCTTGTCCGTGTTGGTTTGCAAGCTCGGATAAAATCCGTTTACCTGTTGCCAGAAATGGACATCTATCGCCAGTATTAGAGTAAGCAGGATCAAAAGAAAACGTCGTTGTCTGAACATAGGACCGGCGGATGATAAAAGTCCATAGGTCATTCCCAGTAAGGGAATTAACGGTACAAGATAGCGGTAATTGTCAGCGTTGAAAATATTCTTGTTGAGTTCAAATGCAGACAGGGTCAGGAGGGCAGTGAATGTGAGCCCATACCAGAGAGCGTTGACCCAATCCGGCGCTGAATCGGATGACGTTTTGGATGACCTTTTGCTTGTAAGTGGTGAAATCAGCTTCAGCCATGTCATAAGAAACAGTACAGCCACCATCGTTAAAACCATGGCTAAGGCGTAATTTGAGGATAAATAATCGGCTGGTTTGAGGTGTGTCATTGCGATTTCAGGTGAGCCGGTTTTTAGGGTCCGTCCGATGATAAGTCTAGGTAGGCAATCTACTAAAAGAATTCTGGCATGTTCTTTCAGGGCGGATGGATCGGTTGTGATTTCGAATTGGGATCCGTAGACGTTTACGCCATCGCCGAGTTTGGAGATCAACGGGCCGATCGGCAGAAAGGCTGTAAACACAAGGGCTTGAATGGAGCGACGTTTGATGGGAATGGTGGATCGGAACTGCCATGAAATGATCAGGCTTGATAGGCCAAGGCCTGCGATTCCGAGGAGGAAAATGGAGTCGACCCAGATCCCGATGGCGCAAAACAAACCAAGCCCGGCCCACGACTTAAGCGATTCTTTTTCAATGAGATGCGTCCAGAACAGCCACGCCCAGGCGAGCCAGGCGGCGGAGAGCAGGTGGCCACCTGTGACTCTGGCGCTGAGCCAGACTTGGCCCAAGCCTCCAGCGGCTAGGACAAGACTGGCAAGGATTGCTGGGACTGTACCATAAGCCCTGTTAACTAAGAGGTATATGGCAAGGATCAGGAGGACGTTTGCCGCGATTCCGGCGAAGACGAGGGACGCTGGACCTTCGCCCCAGAGGGCGACTGCTGGAAGGGAGATGAGGACGGGCAGGGTGCCGATGTGGGGCGTGCCGGGATAGTGCCATCGCCAGTTGCCATTTTGGACAAAATCGCGAAGGGTAAGGCCATCGACTGCAAGGTCGCTGTCCAGGTGCTTATAGGCATAAACTATCATTGGCCAACGGATTAGGAATGCGGCCAGGATGATCAGAGTCAAGGCCAGGCAGGCTGTGAATGTCGTCCGTTTGCACACAGGTTCAGTCTTGATCTGTTGATGGGATTAGGTTCAGGTGGATTTTGGCCGAAGCGGGTGGAGATAAATTTCAGAAAGAGATCGGCCTTCGATCGTTTTCCAGCCGAGGGCCTGGGAGTGAAGATCGAGATTCCGGGCGACGTGTTCGAGATGGGTCAACACGTGTGACAGAACTTGTGGTGAGCTGGTCGTTTCGATCAATTTCCGGATGTCTGGCCGGCAGGCGAACTGTGAACGCAGAGCCTTCTCCCAGACGACTTTCCAAGCTGACCTCACCGCCCATGAGCCGACAGAATTCACGAACGATGGAGAGGCCAAGACCGGTGCCTTCATGTTCGCGGGTCAGGACGCTTTCGCGGTTTGAGCGGCGGCCCTGACGGAACTTTTCGAAGATCATTTCCTGATCTTCCAAGGCGATCCCCACTCCGCTGTCGATCACCCTGATGGTTAAGAATTGGCTGTCCATTGCAATCTTCAGGGTCACGAAACCATGCTCATAAGTGAACTTAAGTGCATTTGAGAGGAGATTGAAAATGACTTGGCGAAGCTTGACCTGATCTTGATAAATCACAGGAATGTTTGGAGCGATCTCGATCTGGAATTCAATTTTCTTTTTCTCTGCCATGGGCTTGAGCTGGTTGCAGACGACATCGGCTAAATCCTGGATCGAGAATTCTTCGAGGTGGATCGTCATGCGGCCGCTCTCGATTTTCGCCATATCGAGAATGTCGTTAATCATGGCCAGTAGCATTCGGCCAGAAGTTTGGATGTTTCCAACGAACTTCCGGTGCTGATCCTTTAGCTCGGGGGCTTCACTTAAGATCTCTGAGAATCCGATGATCGAGTTCAAAGGCGTTCGAAGTTCGTGACTGACGGTGGCCAGAAAGTCGCTTTTGACGCGGTTGAGTTCGTGGAGCGAAAGATTGGCCTGTGCCAGTTCGTCCACCTTGCGGTCGAGGTCGCCGTTGACCTCCCGAAGGGTCTGCTGCATGGCCACCAGGTTATGGAGCATCCTGTTGAAGGCGTGCGAAAGCTCTTCAAATTCGTCGCCGGTCTGAATCTGACTTCGGATATGTAGAACTCCGGCTGCGATGGCGTTGGAAACGTCCTGAAGGTGCTTTAGTGGCTTAACAACGATATATCTTACGATGACGTAACTTGCCACCATGGCCAAAATGGCTGTCACCAGAGCGGCTGTGATGAGAATGGCGCGGTTGCGATTGATCGCTTTCTGGGTCTGGTCCATCGGCAGGGTGATGGAAACGACGCCGGCCAGATCGCCCGCCTTGACGGTCACGAACTTACCGTTCTCCTCACGCATCATGTGATTGAAGGTGGTGGAACCCTGATGGCAGTCGACCAGACAGCCGGGCTGGAACAGGACCGCTTGCATGTACTGGTATTCGCGTTTGCCGTTTTGGATGCGTTCTTCGTAAAGGCTTTGGCCGTTGGGGAATCGCATGGTACCAGTCTGGGCGGCCAGGTCGGGAGTCCGGTCGCGGGTGGCGGCAGCTTCGACAAATCGCTTGAGCACTCTGGCTTCGAAGCTGTCGCTTGGTACTTCACTTTTAGGAGAGTAAGGGTTGAAGACTTTAGGCTGGTAGCCGGAAATGCTACGTTGGGCGGCGGGTGCAAGTTCGCTGGAGAGAGCGTCCATGACAGGTACGAATTCACTGCCGACCCAATATCGCGCGTGGAGATTTACGACGACCGGGTTGACCAGCATTCGGGCAGACTGAGTGTTTTGTCCGAGAACCAGACTTTCGGTTTTCTGGCCATAAAAATAAAAGCTGAGGGTGACCAAAATCAGAATTCCGCCACCGAAGATGAAGCGGCACTTGCGTTCAAGGCTGGTTTCGCCGAGCAGGTGTTTAAAGGTTCGGTAGGACAATTGAGACCGACCTCCTTCGATTCA
>CAMCFM010000272.1 GCA_945874095.1 Candidatus Kuenenia stuttgartensis | reverse complement strand
AAGCGGCTTGAGCGTGAGCGTCGAAATATGCTCGTCAGTCTCAAGAAAAATGATCGGGTGCTGACCACAGGTGGAATTTACGGTACTGTAGTGGCCGTGGATGAGAAACAAGAGCGTGTGACTGTCAGGATCAGTGACGATCCTGCCGTTCGAGTGCAGTTTAATGTGCGAAGCGTCGCCCGTGTCCTACGTGACGACGAACCATCTTGATGGAATCAGGCGAGACGTTCAGGAAAACCAATCGCCAATCAATGTTCAGGAGATAGAGTCCCCCCATGTCGTCCAAACAGAGATCCGTCGGGTACGTTCTGGGGCTTATTGCGGCCTCGGTGTTGATTCCCCTTGCCATAATTGGTTCTAAGGGTTTAAAAAAGGGGATCGACCTGTCGGGCGGGACGATTCTTGTTTATGAAATCGATTCAGCCAAGCAAAAAACAAATATCGATGTCAACGAACTGATCTCGGCCATCAAGCGCCGAATCAACCCTGACGGCATGAAGGACATCATGATTCGTGCCATTGGCTCGAATCGCGTGGAAGTCATCTATCCTGAAGCCACTTCAGAAGATGTCGAAAACACAAAACGTTCGATCACCGACCAGGGTCTCCTCCAGTTCCGCATTCTCGCCACCCTCAAGCACGAAAAAGACCTGCTTCGAGAGGCCATGAAGCCGAACTTTCTCGAATGGCCCAACAAAAAAACGACATGGGTCAAATATGCAGATACCCTAACCTTCAAAGATCGAAAAGACGTTCAGGCCAGTGGCCGTTCTCTGAAAGACCCTCAGGCCCGCTGGCGGAAGAATGAATTCGCTGGCTGGAACGTGTTTCTGGACGGGATCACCCAGACAGCTGAATTGACCGTCGTTTCGAACGACTCCAACAGCATTGTTCTCAGCGGCGATGCCGGTTCAGGCACTCTGACTGGCTATGTTCTCTCCAAGAACAAGAGCCAGATGGGCGGATTCGACCCAAGTCAGGCCAAATCCGTCAAGGATATGACCGACCAGGCTGCCACTGTACCTAAAGACACTCCGATTGTTCGCGAGCGAACGTTGGCTCAGGGACGCCTTGAGCGGTACGTACTGGTTCAGATTCCTCCTGAAACTCAGGATGTGAGTGGCCAGTATCTTGCCAGAGCCTACATGACTCAGGACGGTCGTCTGAATCCTGCCGTAGGATTTGCATTCAATCGCCGAGGCGCCAGCAAGTTCGGCAGGCTCACCCGCGAACACCTTCCAGAAGAGGGTGGGAATTTCAAATACAGGCTTGCCATTCTGCTTGACGATTACGTCAACAGCGCACCTTCCCTGAACGCCGAGATTTCCGACAGCGGGATCATTGAAGGCGGTCAGAACGGGTTCCCGGTTGGTGAAGTCAATTTCCTCCTGAGCATTCTCAATGCCGGCAGTCTGCCCGCCACTTTGAATCCTGTTCCACTGCTGGAAGAAAAAGTCGGCCCCACGCTGGGCCAGGATACGATCGCCAAGGGGATCCGTGCCATCCTGATTTCGATGATCGTCGTTCCGATTTTCATGGTGATCTATTACCGGATCAGCGGCATGATTGCCGTGATCGCTCTGGTGCTTAACCTCTTCCTGCTGGTCGGGTTCATGGCCCTGACCTCGTCCACATTCACTCTGCCTGGTTTGGCGGGTCTCTCGCTGACAATTGGTATGGCGGTGGATGCCAACGTTCTGATCTTTGAACGGATGCGTGAAGAGAAACAGAAGGGTGCCTCGCTTCGTGAACAGGTCAGAAACGGTTTCGACCGAGCCTGGACGACAATTCTTGATGCCAACATCACCACCGTGCTCTCGGGCGTTGTGTTGTTCGTGATCGGTACCGAAGAAATCAAAGGCTTCGCTCTGACCCTGATCATCGGTCTCGTCTGGAACCTTTTTACAGCTGTGTATGTCTCACGGGTCATGTTTGACTTCATGGTCGCCAAAGGCCTGATCAAAGAACTCAACATGATGCGATTCATGTCGCGCACATCGATCGACTTCGTCAGCAAGAGTCGCCTTGCCGCAATGGTTTCCCTCGTTGTGATTGGGATTGGCCTGCTAGCCTTCGTCACACGGGTTACTCAGGGAACGATGTTCAACATCGACTTCACTGGTGGGACACTGGTCACGATCCGTCTGGACGATAATGCCCCAGAAGTTTCCGGTCAAAACATTGACAAGCGAACGGCTTACGTTCGCAGTAAAGCCAGTGTTCTGCCGGACGTCACGATTGAAACCCTGAATGTTGAGAATGAGAAGGCTGGAACCCGATTCAACATCCGGACTAGCGACGAAAATCTGGCGAATGTCCAGAAAACCGTCAACGATGCCTTCGGGGCAGCCCTCTCACGGGTGGCCTTGAAAGTGGGCGTACGTCAACCTGTTGCAGCCCCAGCACCTGCCGCCGGAGCCACCAAAGACGCTCCTAAAGAAGCCTCTACGACGTCAACTGCCACTTACGAACTAACCTTGAATGCCAAGCAATCGCCTTCCAGGATTGCCCAGCTTTTCACCGATGTTCTGAGCAATCCAGCATCCGGCGGCAAAGTGGAAAATCCGGACAAGTCGTTCTCGATCACGAATCCGGACTCAGCAGCCCTAACTCAGCCAGACCTTGCTGGCGACAAATTCGTCCTCCAAACGGCATTGCCTGAAGCTCAGGTCAAAGCCAAGCTGGAAGCTCTGACAAACGCTGTCGCAAACGACCCATCTTTGATGTTCGAGCGACTCTCCAACTTCGGTGGAACAGTTGCAGGCGAAACACAGACGATGGCCATCTTTGCCACAGTCGCAAGCTGGTTGATTATCGCAGCCTATCTCTGGTTCCGGTTTAAGTCATGGACATACGGTTTCGCCGCTGTTCTTGCTCTGGTGCACGACGTACTCGTCGCACTTGGTGCCGTTGCCCTGACATACTGGCTGGCCCAGATCCCGGTCATTTCGAATCTGCTCATGATTGAACAGTTCAAAATTGACCTCCCGATGATTGCCGCCTTCCTCACCCTGATTGGATTCTCAGTCAACGATACCATCGTGATCTTCGACCGACTCCGCGAAATCAAAGGCAAGTCGGAAGTGATCAACGCCAAGATTGTGAACGATGCCCTGAACCAGACTCTGAGCCGAACGATTCTGACATCGCTCACAGCCTGGACAGTCGTTGCAATCATCTTCTTCTTCGGCGGCGAGGGCCTTCACGGATTCTCGTTCACACTTGTGATCGGATTCCTGAGCGGTACTTACAGTACGATGTACATCGCCACACCAGTCTTGATCTCTTGGCTTGGTAAGGCTGATAAAAAAGCCACAGTCAACGAGTCAGGCAAAGCCAGCTCACTAGCTAAAGCCTGATTTATATAGGCTTTAGAGTTGATCTAACCCAACGCCGGCCTGATTTCAGGTCGGTGTTTTTTTATGAATTGAATGAGATAGAACCACTCTTCATTACAAAGCATCAGGTATTTTTGATTCCTAACACTTTTAGACTACATGTGTTAAACTGCCTCAAACTGTCATTCTGCACAAACGGCCCAATACGTCAGATCACCCCATCTCATACCAGACGGAGAACCTAGCATGCTTAACATCACTGAAATCCTTCGCAGATCAGGTTTTTCGCAATCAAAATCAACCAGACGTGGCGGCCGAATCTCCAAACGCCTCCATCTCACGGAGTGGATGAACCTTGAAGAACGACTCCAGCCTGCCGTTGTCATTGTTCCTCCAACCAGCGACGGCCCGTTGATCCAGGCCCCTGTGATTGAAAGCGTCAACGGAGTCCTAACTGCCAGCGTGGACATGGTTCGCGCTGGAATTCCTGGTTCAGGTGAATCGATTCTTTATGGCAATCAGCCTTTATATTCCAATACGGTGGCCCCTGCTCCACCCACCCCGGGCGGCCCTCCATACAACCCTGCGAATTATGCTGCCGCGTATCAATACACTCTGGCAGATGGAACGGTCCTACCAGCCCAATTCCCGGGTGTCACTCTTAAGCTCCAGCAGGGAGATACTTTAAACCTGAATATCAGCAACAGTCTGTCCGACCCGAATTCGGCTCCAACTCCTCCTGTAAATCAGCTTGAAGTCAATTTCCACAGTCATGGTTACCTTGTAAGCCCTTTAGGAACAAGCGATAACGTCTACCGGGCCATGAATCCGGATGGATCATATCAAACATCCATTTCCGTACCTGATTACCAACCCTCTGGAGTGGGCTGGTACCATGTTCACAAGCACGGATATTCCGCTGACCAGGTTTATGCAGGCCTTGCCGGGTTCATGCAGGTCGGTGATCCGCTCGATAGCTGGCCTCAGTATCTTGGCAAATACGACGAAAAAATCATGGCCCTCACCATAGCAAACAAGCAGCAGACTCCGGGTGGACTCATGATGGCCAGCCCTAATGGCACAGGCACTTATTCAGTCACTGGCGGTTGGCAGCCATATGTGAACGGGCAACTGAACCCAACCATGACCATGAAGCCCGGCGAAACTCAGATCTGGACTGTCGGAGCCACTGTCCGCAACGGTTCTTTTAATCTTGGTGTGACAGATATTGACGGTAAAAACGCCTGGCAATCCACGGTTCTGAGTTATGACGGAAACGACACAAGTTCTGCTCCACTCAAATATACTCAAGTCTTGCCTACAGGTTATGTCAAAAACGGAATCATGGCCCTAGATCCAGGCGCACGCATCACTTTTGCTGTGACCGCACCAACCACACCGGGAACTTATTACCTTGTCGATAATTTGACTCCCAGGCAAACTCCCGCTGCATCTTCATTCGCAATCATGACCATTACCGTAACCGGCGATGCAGCTCAGGAACCGGTGCCGGTCTTCAATGCAACATCCTCACCACCCGACCTTTATGACACCAATCTGATTATCGATCAAAAGCGAAATTTCAACTTCAGTGCCCCTGCTACAGGTGGCTTCCTCATCAACGGATTCGCCTTCCCAAATGGGCCGATGGTCTCGATTCAGGCTGGACAGGTGGAGGAATGGCTGCTGACAAACACCTCCGGAGTGGATCACCCGTTCCACATTCACCAGTTAGATTTTGCCGTTATTTCTGTAAACGGAACAGCCGTTAGCACTTCTGGAACAGGAACTTATCCGTATATTTCACTCAGGGACACCGTGAATATTCCCGCCGGTGGGAACGTCGTGATTCGGTTCCGGGTCACTCCGATTCCTGGCAAATACGTGTTCCACTGCCACATCCTGATGCATGAAGATGGCGGCATGATGATGTCTGTCATCTCTGGCCCAAATGAGACCCAGCGCCGCGTTGCGTTAGGGTCAGGCGTTGGCGAATCTGCTGGGGTACTGGTTCAAGGCGGAGATGGCCAGCCACTCGGTCGCTTGAACCCACTCCCTAAGTCCTGGAAAGGTGGAGTGGCCACTGCCTCAGGAGCTCTGACTTCAGACATGACTCAGGATATCGTCGCTGGCCCAGCCAGCCAGGGTCTGAAAAGAAGTGAAGTGGTTGTATACGATGGTGTCACTCTCACGGAACTGGCTCGATTCAGCCCGTTCCCCGAATATCCTAAATCAGGTGTGAGCCTCGCCATCGGTGATGTGGACAACGATGGAAAAGGCGAGATTATTGTCGGTAAAGTCGGCCCAGGCCAAAGCCTTGTCCGTATCTTCCATGCAGATGGCAGCTTCTACAGAGAACTCAAAGGCACTCTGCCCGGTAAATTTCCTAATGGTGTGACCATAGCCTCTGCCGACTTCAACGGCGATAACTTTGACGACCTCGCAATTGGGGCCGGTAAAGGCCGACTTCCACTTGTTGTCGGCCTCGATGGATACAATCTTGCACTTCCAGAAGGGCCTGTTATGGTCAAAATCTTTGATTTTCAAACACCTGGCAAAGGCAGAACCGGCGTCAATATCGCTGGAGGATATCTCGACCCGGGGACTGTGCCCAGTTACATGGCCAATTTGGTCACCGCTCCAGCTTCTGGACCAAACGCCGGTAAGGTTTCAGTCTGGAATGTTGGTACCAGCATGACCGAGTCGATGGCTGGGATGGACATGCATACTGCCATGCCGAAACTTCAAGCCAGCCTCACACCCTTCGGCAAACGGCCCGTGCCCAGAGGTCTCAAACTGGATGTCACAAGACTTGGCAAGAATGGCATAAGTGCATTGGGAGCATGGTATTCAGCGCACGATCCCGTTTACCAGTCGATCAGTTATGATAGCACTATTACGACCATAACTACACCCACTTCAGCAGCCCATCCGATCAAATCGGCTCGTCGAAGGAAAACACTCCAGTGAGTAATCTGGTTCGATAAAGTCTAAGAACCCCCGAAAGTCTGGAATGCGAAATCATTCCGGACTTTTTTCATTCGATGATTTCCTGGATTGCCAATTCGGTAATCAGCCGAATCATTCATCGCAATTCCTTGACATTTGCCTAGAATG
>CAMCFM010000271.1 GCA_945874095.1 Candidatus Kuenenia stuttgartensis | reverse complement strand
GACATGGCGGGCTTTGTTTTTATATTTTAGAGCGATGCAAGTCGCTTTGATATAATGTGTTACTCGCGTATTCACTGAAATGGCGAAAACCCGCCCGGTCAGGGGACCGTGCCTACAGAAATCCACTTCTGAGCGTGATTGGGGTATAGAACGATCCAAATCGAATCAACCGGGGCTATCGCCAAGCCCGGCTAGAACAATCCAAATCGAATCAACCGGGGCTATCGCCAAGCCCGGCTAGAACAATCCAATTCTGGCCTTTTCGTTAAACCGTCCCAAAAAAACTCTTGCCGATCTGGTTCCAAGACGTTAACCTCATCTTAATATCGAGTAAGGATCGTTTCGATGACCCCTCTCCCCGATTTCACACACCATTGAATTGAATCACCTGAGGATGGATCCCATGATTAAGCAGGGTGAACCGCATTTGCGGACCGGTACGGACACCACGATTCAAGCCATAAGTCGCTTAAATTTCAGTCGTTACCAACTCAGTTGATCGGCTCGTCTCGCGTCAATCCAAGGGGTCAGACAGGCCCTGACGCATCATGGAAGAAGATCTGAGACCAGGCAGGACCAATCCCGGCATTTCGTAATCCAATAAACGGACAAACCGTTCTTTGCGATATTAAGCCAATTCGTCTCGCTCACTCTCGCCAGCACTTATCACAACCGAGGAGAGACACCTGTGAACGTTCGATGGAAGCCCCTTTTGATCTTGAGTGGTTTGTTTGCCTGTACGGCCCTGGCCGGTGTGGCTGTCTGGATTTTTGGATTCGGGCCCGGTTCTGGTGAAAAGCCCGAAGCGATCCTGGCGCAAGCTCGTATCGAGCGACAGTCAGGCCAGATGGATCGTGCACTGATCCAGTATCGCCGCGCTCTGCAAGCCTCTGGCGGAACGGATCCTGCGATCCACGAAGAAATCGCCTCCATGCACGCCGAGTCTTTGAAAACGGCCACTGCCGATCAAAAGAACGAGCTTCAGCTCAACCGCTTCAGAGCCCTTGCCGAAGCCGCCCGACTCGACCGCCGCCGTATCGAACCTCGCCGGATCCTTATGCAGGAAGCCCTGGCCGCTGGTGAAGAAGGCGATGCCCTGCGATGGGCTGAAGAACTGGTTTCACTTGATCCAAAAGACCTCGATGCCGCTTATCTGATGGCCGAGAAATTTCTCGACCGCAGCGCACAAGACCTCAACAAAGCTCGCCGCTATATCGACCAGCTTGCCACCGCTCAGCCTGAATCCTGGAGAGTGGCCCTTTTAAAGTCCGAACTGAACAGGGAATCGAACCAGGGCGACGCCAATGCGGCCACGTTCACCAAAATTCTGAACACACCGGTGGATTCTGCTGCACCACAATCCGAACAAGTTGCCTGGGCTCGCCTGCGATTGATGGTGGTCGAGGCCAAACCGGCTAAAACCGTTCAAACCGCTGATGTTGCGGCCCTCAGAACGGCCCTTGAACCGATTCTGCTGAAGCCTGCAACAGCTGTAAATTATCGGGTGGAATGGACCCGGGCCCTTCAAAAAACGGGCCAGATGATCAGCGACAAGGCTGACTCCAAGCCTGTGATTGATCAAGTCAATCTGTTGGTGGAAAATGCCCTGAAGCAGGCTTTGGATACCAATAAGACCGACCTCCGCCTGAAACTGGCACTGGCGCAGCACTTGATGGCAAGCAGCCGATATGAGGCCTGTATTGCGATCGTGGATGAAGCCTTGAAACTGCCTGAGGCCAAGCAGCCGGCCGCCCAGCGACTGGTCTTCGGGCTCAGAGATCTGGCTGTGAAGTCTCTTCTGGCAAACGCTGAAAACAAAGAGCGTTTCAATCAGTCTGAACCACACATTCAAGCCATGCTGGCCGCTAAACCCCTTGACATTCAGGGTCTGGGACACTTGTTCCAAGGCTCGATTGATCTCGAACGTTCAGGAATCGGCGCTGAAGACGCCGTCATCGTTCAGCCCAAAGCGGCTCCAGAAGCCACAGGCAGTTCGGAAAAAGATGCTCCTAAGGTCAAAACGGCTGACGATTATCGCCGGTCGGCCATGTCTCACCTGAAAGCGGCCTCAGCAGCTCTGCCGGACGTGGCAACAGCTCATGCCCTTTACGGTGTTTCTTTGATCCTCAATCGCGAGCCTGAACTGGGCCGCCAATCGCTTCAGAAAGCCTTGAAACTGGGCATTCCTGAAGTCCGGTATCAGGTCTGGACAGCGTGGTCGCAGGTCATGGCCGGGTATCCGGAAGACGCCCAGCCGATCGTTCAGAACCTGCTGACCCAGGCCGAAACTGATCCCAACACAAAGCTCTTTCAACCAACACTTTATCTCCTGTTGGGCGAAATTTATCAGGCCCGTAATACGCCTGAATCTCTGCAACTGGCCTATCAGCAATATGCCAAAGCACTGAGCGGTGGCAAGGATGCATCCAGCGCCGTTCACCTGCGGGTGGCCCAGCTTGAGATGCTGCTTCGCCAAAGCGATCGAGCCAATGCACGTCTCGAAGCACTCAGCAAGAATAAGGACACCGCCGCCGCTGCCGATCAGTTGCGAGTTCTCAGTCTGGTTGAAAAAGGCGACCTGGCTCAGGCCAGAAAATTACTGGCAGAGGCTCGTAAAAACCACCCTGAAAGCGTCGAACTGGTTTTGAACGAGGCTGGATTGCTGGTGCGTGAAAACAAGCCGGAAGAGGCTGTGAAGGTTTTGGCCGATTTCAGCACAAAACGTCCGGAAGTGATCGAAGTGGTGCAGTATCGTGCCCAGATCATGGCTGAGCGGATGAATCAGATCACAGAGGCCCGCAAGCTTTTGACAGATCATCTGGTGAAAACCCCCAACTCTTCACTCCAGGCCCAGTTGGCACAATTGGCAATCACGGCTCGTGATTTCCCAGCCGCCCAGCAAGGCATCGCCAAACTGCGTACCCAATGGCCTGACGCCGCTTCTGCCGACATGCTCACAGCCCAACTTTCTCTGGCCCAGAACAATATGCCAGGCGCCCTTGCAGGCTTTCAGGCCGCTGTGAAGAAAGATCCGAACAACAAAGTGGCCCAGTTCTGGCTCGCCCAGATTGAAGCCCGCCTGGGAGCTGTCGCATCCGCCAGCCAGACCCTTCAGAAGCTGGTCAATGAGTCACCGACCAAGCAGATTGATTCAGGTCTTTCGCTTATGTCGGCTTCTCAAACGGCCCTGGCCACGATTGAAATCGATGCCGGTCAGGCCGATGCCGCCATCGCACGCCTGGAAGGTGTGATTCGTACCGCTCAGACTCAGGAATACAAACGCGAGGCTCAGTGGCAAATCGTGGCGGCTTATGCCTCCAAACGAGACTGGGCACGCATGGATCAAGTCCTCTCCGAGCTGATCTCAGTCAAAAATGTTACGCCTGACGAGATTGTCCGAGCCGCCAACTACAGGCGATCCGCCGGCAAGCCGGATCAGGCACTGGCCATGGTCGATTCCATCCTGAAAACTCAGCCGACTCACTCTGGATCCGCAGCCCTGAAGGGCTTTATCCTGGCTGATCGCAAGCAATATGATGAAGCAGCAGCAGTTGTCTCCCAAGCCATGAAGGGCGACAAGCCTCCGATATCGCTGGCACTTCTGCTGGCGGCTCTGGAAAACGGCCGCGATCCAGTGGACACCCGGCTGAAGCGTGCGGAAGTCGTTCTGAATGATGCACTTGCGAAGAACCCGGATTCCGTGGAACTGATCAAGGCCATTTTCAGCCTGAGACGCGGTTCGGAATCCAAAGAGGCGATGGTCAGTTGGGTGGAAACCGTAATCACGGAAAAATCACCCGCTCCTGCCAAGCGGATCAAGGCTCAGATACTGGCCTCGGAAGGCGAGCCGGAAAAAGCCGATACGCTCTATGCGGAACTGATCATGCAAAATGGCCAGGATCTGACACTTGCGATGGAGCGACTTCAAGCCATGCGTGGCCATGCCAGCCGCTTGGACGATGTCAAAGATAAAGATAAAATTCGTGCCCTCAACACTCAGCTTGACCAGCTTGCGGCGACCTACAGGGGCAAGTTTGCGAGCAACCCCGAGATCTTTGCATTTGAGGCAGAACTGGCAGCCGAACGCGGCCAGGCGGATCGGGCCATTGAGATCTCTCGCAAGATCGACTCCATGAATCCGACCAGCCCACTTGGTCCTTTGGTACGCATTCGGGTCCTGATGCCGCGCCGTCAGTGGCCGGAAATCATCAAAAATATGGAAGAGGCCATTGCACGCGACCCGCGCCGCCGTGACCTGCGTTTGCAACTGGCCGGAATTTATGCCGAGCAAGGTCGTCCCAAGGATGCTGTCACGCTGGTCGATCAACTTCTGGCAATTGAGCCTGATCAAGTCGATACCGTCCTGCTCAAAGCACGTCTGATGGTCCGGACTGCCGACGATAAGACCCGTCCTGCACAGGCTTTGGCGGCCCTTAAGCTGCTTGAGCCAATTGCCGTGGCGTATCCGGATTCGGACAAGATTTACGAGGAAGCGGCATCGCTGGCACGGATCGGTGATCGACCTGACATGGCCGCTCAATGGCTCAATCGGGGACTGGTCCAAAAGCCTGACGATCCTGCACTGGCATCGCTTTTGATCGAAAATGCAGCCGGTCAGCCGGACTTTAAAGACCTGATCGCGACGTGGTCGAAGAAGTCGGAAACGGACAAGACAGGACGTCTCGCATTGGCGATTTCAGTCGCCTTGCAGAGATCATCCAACCTGCCGGAAGCCGTTGTGATGGCTCGTCAGGCTGTGGCTAAGGCGGATTCGCCAGGCGCATGGCTCAATCAAGGTGGAATTCTGCTGGCAATGGCGGAAACAGCGCCTGAGAGTCAGCGTAAAGCCTTGTTTGAAGAGTCGATAGCATCATATGACAAAGTCATTTCAAAGGCCCCTGATGCGGTCGAGGCCGTGAATAACAAAGCCTGGATTTTGCACCACCACCTGGGCCGCCATCAATCGGCTGCCGAAGTGGTTGACGCATATCTGAAACGCGCCGACCCAGCCCGAGTGCCTGCCGACTTTGACGACACAGTGGGAGCCATTCGCGAATCTGTGGCTGAAGCACGCGAGGCCGAGAAGGCTTATGCAAGCGGGCTGGCGAAGTCTCCAAATCACCCGGTTCTGAACTTCCACATGGGCCGATTGCTCTCACGCGACCCAGGCCGACGTTCAAACGCCACAACCTATCTGCAAAAAGCTCTGGCCATGCCTGATCGGCTTGATGATGGTGATATAAAAGAAGCTCGCCGGATTCTGGCTGAACTTCAGCCCAAGACAGTAGCCCCTTTAAGGGCAAACTGACGATTGGATCTGAAATCAAAAAAAGGCCCCACAAAACGCGTTTTTGTGGGGCTTTTTTTATTTTATGAATCAGGGCCTGTGAAAACTTCATGGATTTCGGCAGCATTCGGCCCAAAGCCGTTTATCAATCGGCTCGCAGAATCAACGAAGATATTTCAGAGGCGACAGTAAGAACGCTTCCATATGGGATCGGTCAGGAAACTGGTACCGACTTCCCCCGAAGCGAATCTGAAAGCGGCCTTTATCCGCTGTCTGGCGATTCATAGGCGCCTTACAGTGCGGGCAAACTCCCGGCCGACGGATATCCTCAACGGCATAAGTCGCGGGATCGTTCAGAAAACGCTCGCGCTGATCCTCTGTGGCGCACAGAAATATCTTGTTGTCATAAACGAGCGGAAAGTCTTTTGAGCCTTGGACTTCCTGACGATTCTCCACCAAAGTGACCAAGCACTCTCCGCCCCTGACAGGTACGAACTTTTCAGGTGACTCAGCAAATCGCTGGCGGGCCTCAGCATCGGCAAAGAAATACCTTCGACCGGCATAGACTGCTGTATGCTTTGAGTCGGTCTCGATCAAAACAGCTCGTTCCAGAAGTGTGACAGGGCAATAAAAACCAAGCGGTTCAACGGGCTTAGGTGAAGGATTTTTGGGTAAATCGTTGGGCGGCTTCAGGGTGTCAAGTTCCTGAGCATCCTGAGCTGGAGCTGAATCGTCCTTCGGGGGAGTGAGTTTAAGTCCATTTTGGTTTGGATCCACCATGGCAATCTCAATGGGAGCACGATCAGAGACTTTCGGCTTGGCTACCAGGTCCGCACCAATCGTGGCTGGCTTGGTCTCTTTGGCAAGAAGCTGGTCTGTGACGGGCTTTGGGAGGTCTGTATCAATCGTGATCCCAGCCGAAGCGGTCAGCTTTTTCAGCGTTTCCACGTCGGCAAAACCTTCATGTTTCGCCAACACTTTACCATCCGTACTGATCAGCACAGTGGCTGGAAGTTGAGTGAAACCAAAGCTTAAGGCAAGGTCGGCATTCTCGTCACACGAGATTTTGGCAGGCACAAAAAGCTTGGTAATTTCGTCAATCACTCTCGGGTGTTTGAACGTCTCTTTGTCCATCTTGTGGCAATTCGGGCACCATGGGCCAGTGAACTGGAGCCAGAC
>CAMCFM010000270.1 GCA_945874095.1 Candidatus Kuenenia stuttgartensis | reverse complement strand
ACGGCAAAATCGTGCTCGAACGCCTCCCTGTGGCCACTTCACAAGCCGTGGGGGCTGTGGTCTCAGCCATGACCATTGCCGATATCGACGGCTCGCCCCTGCCTGAACTGATTCTGTGGACCGAAACAGGCCCAATATTCGCTTTAAATCAAACGGCTGACAGGCCTTATATTGCCATCGATCTGGGTGGCCGGTGGAAGCGCAGTTTTGATCACATGCGGACCAATCCGCACGGGATCGGGACTCGTTTATCCCTTGAAGGTCAAGGGCTTTATGTTCCATATGAACACACCACAACCTCAGCGGATCTGTCACAAAGCGTTCAGCCCGTGGTTCTCGGTACATCAGGCACGAAAACGATTCCGTTGCTCCGGTTGAGATGGCCCGACGGCGTCATGCAGTGCGAGCTGAACGTGCCTACGGATCAGCGCCTGGCTCTGGCTGAAAATAATCGCAAGACCGGCAGTTGCCCCGTCCTGTTCACCTGGAATGGTGAAAAGTTCGTCTGTCTGGGCGATTTTCTGGGCGGTGGCGGGCTTGGATATCTTGTGGCACCCAATGTTTACAGCCAGCCTGATCGCGACGAAGCCATGCTGATTAGTTCCGACCAATTAAAGCCTGAAAATGGCTCGTTTCGGCTCTCGATCACGGAACCGATGGACGAAGTGGCCTATATCGACCACTTAATGCTGGATGTGGTCGACTCGCCTCCTGGAATTAACATTGGCCTTGATGAGCGTTTCAGCCCCGGCACAAATCGCCCCACCGGCGCACTCAGATCTTGGAAAAAGCGGTTTAATCCATTACAGGCCAATGATTTGAAGGGCCGCGATGTGACCGATATCCTTGCGAAATTTGACCGACGCACAAGCGATGGATTCAATCGCCGGATCGGCTGGACAGGCTATGCCGAAGATCATGGCGTGGAATTGCATTTCGGAGAGCAGTTGAAATCGATGAAACCAACCGACAGACTCATCCTTGGTCTGGCTGGATGGGTGGAATATCCCTATTCTCAAACAAATTATGCCGCCGCTTCGAGTGGGTTGGAATTGAAACCGCCGGTCCTGGAAATTCAGGAAAAAGATGGCTCGTGGAAGGTCCTGGAAGCAGATCCAGGATACCCGGCTGGGCTCCCACGTCTGACAACACTGGAGTTGACTGGTAAACTACCACTCGACCGGCCTTTGAATCTTCGGCTTCGAACGAACATGGAATGTTATTACGACGAAGCCTTTCTGGCCATTCTGGAACCAGAATCAAGTCAACAGTTGCAATTGCATAAAATTCCAGTCGCAAGGGCTCAACTTGGCTGGCGCGGCTATACGCGTGAAATTTCGCCTGATGGCAAGTTGCCACTGGTTTATGACTATGATTACATCGACCCTGCACCGCTGGCCCCGATGGCTGGGAAGCTCACGAAATATGGAGACGTTCAAAAGCTCCTGACAGCCGATGACGATCAGCAATGCGTGGTGGGGCCTGGCGATGAAATTCGTCTGGAATTTGACGCGAAACAACTGCCGGAGTTAAAACAAGGCTGGACTCGGTCGTATGTCCTTCGCAGCTATGGATATTGCAAGGACGCCGACCCTTACACCGCCACCAGCGACGACATCGGGCCAATGCCCTATCGGGGGATGCCGGATTATCCGTTTGGACCTGATAAAAATCGTCCAGTGGATCCTGCCTATAAATTGTATCTGGAAACTTACCAGACACGTCAGGCTGGACAGTGAGGTGGTTTTCCTTAGAAATTGATATCAAACAAATCATCGGTGAAGTCGTGAGATGATCGCGACTTCACCGATTTCTCGTATTATTTGCCAGCCCGAAACTTACGGACAATTTCCACATATTGTGCTGCCAGGCTTTCAATCCGTCCGAAATCGCCGGCTGCAACAGCCTTAGGCTCGACCAGGCTTGAACCTACGCCCAGGCAGCAGGCTCCGGCAGCCAGGAACGATTCTGCTGTGTTGAGGTCGACCCCACCTGTTGGCATCAGGCGGATTTGTGGCAATGGGCCACGCATGGCTTTGAAGAACGGTGGGCCGACCACTTCAGCTGGGAAAACCTTCACGATATCCGCGCCGGCTTCCCAGGCGGCCAGACATTCCGTTGGAGTGAACGAGCCGGGCATGATGGCCGTTCCATATCGCTTGGCCAGTCGGATGACGTCCAAGTTCAGACAAGGGGTGACCAGATATTCCGCGCCTGCCAGAATCGCCGTCCTGGCCGTTTCCGTATCAAGAATCGTGCCGGCTCCGAGTACAATCGAGTCACCAAGAGCCTTGCGCACTTCACGAATCACCCGATCTGCATCAGGCACCGTAAAGGTGATCTCGGCCGCGGTAACTCCTCCCTTGGCCAGGGCTTGAACCACTTGGATGAGCTGGTCGGGCTTTTCGGACCGAATCACAGCCACAATGCCACAGTCAAGGATACGAGAAAGCGTGTTGGTTGCCATTTGCGTGAATTCTCCGTTGCTTTTGCTGGATCTGTTCAGTAGCCGAAGCTCATGATAGTGATTGCCATACTATAACCAGCCCACCGCATGCGTGGCGAGTCCAATCCTGCCGTATACCGATTTCACGCTTGCCCACTGGCCTATGCTAATCATGGTGACCAGATTGAATTGGGACTGCATCTGATCCGGATCGAGCGACATGGCCAAACGTATCGAAAAATCGGAATTGCCCGCCAAAATCTGTCCCGTTTGCAATCGTCCATTCATATGGCGTAAATCATGGTCCAAAAACTGGCTGAATGTGATTTATTGCTCCGACCAATGCAGGGCACGCAAAAAGTCTGCCCAGTTGCCCAACGAATCCAGGACGAATCATGAGTGAATTGAGCCGTACAGCCGTTGTCTGGTTTCGTAACGATTTACGAATTCACGACCATGAACCACTGATCAGTGCCTTGCAAAGCCGTCCGGCAAATCTTGTTTGCGTTTACGTGCTTGATCCACGCCACTTCGGTACCACCCGTCTGTTTCACTTTTCGAAAACAGGCTCGATTCGAGCCAAATTCCTGTTCGAATCACTCGCTGACCTCCGCAAAAAATTACAGTCGATGGGCAACGATCTCCTGGTTCTGCGAGGGTTTCCTGAAATCGTGGTTCCTGAACTGATCAAGAAAATGCAACCCTGCGAGTTGTATTATCATCAGGAAGCCACCGACGAAGAAACCCAGGTGGAAGCAAGTCTAGTCAAAGCATTGACCGATCAGGGCGTGAAGGCCCATTCTTATTGGGGCTCAACGCTTTATCACAAATCGGATCTCCCGTTTGTAGTCAAAAACCTACCACCTGTTTTCACCCAGTTTCGTATCGCATGTGAAAATAAAGCCAAAATTCGAGGACCACTCGCTTCACCTACGACCGTTCCACCCGCCCCTTCAGGAGTCGATTTCGGAAGATTGCCAGAGTTAAAAGAATTTGATCTTCCAGAGCCAAGTTCAGATCCACGCTCTGTATTGCAATTTGAAGGCGGTGAAACGGCGGCCATGGAACGTCTGAATCATTATTTCTGGGAAACCGATCGCCTGAAATCGTATAAACTCACCCGAAATGGCTTGCTGGGGGCCGATTATTCCTCAAAGTTCGCCCCATGGCTTGCAATTGGTTGTATCTCACCCAGACAAATCGCAGCCGAAGTCGCACTCTATGAGCAGGATCGCGTTCAGAATGATTCCACTTACTGGCTCGTTTTTGAGCTGATATGGCGCGATTATTTCCGATTCTTTGCACTTCAGGCCGGCACGTCACTATTTCATCTCTCTGGGCCTCGTAAAATCAAAAAGAAATGGAATCAGGATAATACCCTGCTGAATGCATGGATTGAAGGCCGAACCGGGATTCCATTTATTGATGCCAATATGCGAGAACTGTTACTCACCGGTTTTCAATCCAATCGGGGTCGTCAGAATGTTGCGAGTTTTCTCGTCAAAAGCCTCGGTGTGGATTGGAGAGCTGGTGCAGAATGGTTTGAGAGTCAGTTGATCGACTTCGACGTCTGTTCAAATTGGGGCAATTGGAGCTATGTGGCAGGCGTGGGCAACGACCCTCGTCAGGATCGCTATTTTCAGGTGATCAAACAGGCTCGTGATTACGACCCTAAAGGCATTTATGTAAAGACATGGCTGCCTGAACTTGAAAGCCTTTCTGCGGAAATGGTGCACGAACCATGGCGGATGGAGCAGGGCGGGCAAGGGAATCTCTCGTTCGGATTTCAATATGGGCGAGATTATCCACGCCCGATCGTTGATCTCGAGGCCAGTTACACCAAACTCAGAGCCGAACAGGCCAGCAATCCCAATGATCAAAGCCGTCCGTTTCATCAAAGAAAATCGCGCCGTTAAATGTAATCGGGTTACGATTTCATCTTTCGGGCGACAAGTTCCTGTGGAGTGGCGTCGTCAAGCCATGCGAAAGGGTCGACGTTTGGTGATTGATGTTCCGGTAAAATCCGTTTGTCGATTCGCCTCTGCAAATTGGTGATCATCTGGTTGAAGATAAAAACAGCGAAAAGCGTCGGAATGAGAGCCGCCAATTGACATTCTTTGATGGGAATATCGGAAATCTGGATCACACCGGTCCCCAGTGGAACGCCGAACAAAGGGCTGATTGACATCAGGATGAAGCCATTCCCTTCATTTTCCTGTGAGATTCCTGATGCCAAAGTCAATGCCATTCCGAGGATAAACGGCACTAACCAGGCCACAAACAAGAAAAGGGCAAAGGCCCCGCCCGCTTGTTTACCGAGCCGAAGTCGATAGTATTGCAACGCCAGGCCGAATTCCAGAACCACCAGTATGGCCGTGGCTGTGGATGCACCCGGCAGGGCAGAGACTTCGTCATAGAGCGCATTGCGGATGACATACAGGCCTGAAATTCCGGCTGTCAAGATGCCAGCAATAACCCCGATAACCCAGCGATTCAAAGCCCGGTCCTCGAACGGCCCAGGGCGTCTTAATCCAAGTCGTAAGCTGCGCCTGAGTCCGCCAATATAAGTGACCCGGTCTGGAGCAGCGGTTCCAATCAGAATGAAACTGACCAGAGTCCAGAAGCCGATGATTGTCAATTCAAAGGGCTTGACAAAATTATCGTACGGAAACACAGATTGGAACAACAGACCCCAGCCGATCAGTACGGCCATGGATAATGCCAGCAGAGTCTGGCGTTTTGTGAGCGAAGGCCGGATATCATCTTTAAATCGCCTTACACCGGCAACCAGGAAAAACCCTGAAGCCACACAGGCTATACCCGTAAAAACGATCGGTACCGTCGTTGCAATTCCATAAAACTGGGCTTTGGGCGGGTCGCCCGCCAGCCTGTCTACCGCCATTGTGCCACTAAACAACGGGCCCAACATCCCCATGGACGCAAAAACGCCCCACGATGCGCCTTTCGCGGCATTCGGATTCGGGTTTTTTGAGAGCATGGCCGAGACCAGAGTCAATCCGTGCATTAATAATGTGAGCGAGAATGCGGCTAAAAGTAAGATGAAAAGGCCCGTCAACGGTGTTCCATAAAGCACGCAGGCCAGAATCAGAAACGGAATTGCGAATGCAACAATGGCATATTCGCGAATTGGCCCACCGGCCAGAAACCCGACCAGCAGGCTCACAGGTGATTGCGGGCTGAGTCGATGGAAATCAATCATGCCAGTCGCTCTGGTGGCGGTGATCATCAGTGCAAGCTGCTGGGTACCAACAATCAACATCATAAAAACCATTCCGCCCAGAATATAACCGGCTGACCGGTCATAGCGTTTGGTCCCGAATTGAAACTCCATCCAGATCACAGCTGAAGCCAAAACTCCGATCACCATGAACCAGCTGATCATTGACGAACGTTTTAATCTGACCCGAGATTGCTTGATAATAATCGGATTGTCCGTGAGTATCGACCAATCCCAGCCTTTCTCCGGCTTGGTTGTATTCGCCACGGATTCAGCCGTGATTTCTGTTTCATTTACTGACATGATTTATGGCCTTTTTGCTGGTCGACGATATTTGGATGGGTTGGATAAATTCCGATTCATGATTGATGAAAGTTATGAAACTTCCTTCGCCCCAACCTTCAGGAAAAGCTCTTCAAGCCCTTCCTGACGAGGTGCAAAACTGACCATCCGAAAATCGGCCCGGTAAATGTCGGCAAGCAGGTTTGCAATCGATTGTTCGTCAGTGCCTGCAAATCTGACTGTGAGTTCATTGGCAGATCCATTCCTTTCTGTTGCCAGAACTCCTTCATAATGTAATAACCATTTTCCCAGTTCCTCAGCTCTTTCAAGCACTTTGATATGCAATTCCACGCCTTGATTGAATTTGGCCTGAACTTCGGCGATCGTTCCATGAACGACCATTCGGCCACGTTCCATGATCGCAACTGAGGTACAAAACTCGCTCATTTCGCTCAGGATATGCGAGCTGACCAGCACGGAACGACCCTCGGCGGCCAGTGATCGAATAATCTGCTTAAGTTCAAT
>CAMCFM010000269.1 GCA_945874095.1 Candidatus Kuenenia stuttgartensis | reverse complement strand
GCCATGGCAGCCTTGAGCTGCTTGGACTCAATCTGACGGTCAATCCGCTCAGTGTAGATTTCCGCCTTCTGGCAGCAGAACTTGTACTTTTCGCCGCTGCCGCAATCACACTTCGTATAGGATTCCATATCGATTGGCTCTCTAGATCCTTCGATTTCCGGGCTTTTGGTCCGAGTCGTCATCAACGGGCAACTCAAGGGATTCCCAGAAATCGTCCATCGCAGATTCTTATGATCACAACATTATGCGCGAGAGATGCCCTCAGTGTCATCTTTCTCTCGCTCAAACATCTAAAATTTGGCGAAATCCCCGGCACGGCATCCTTCAGAAAATCCTCAGGAGATGGCCTTTATGGCCTTGAAAACCGAATTCGCAAGATTCCGAACCGACTCTAAGTCTCTTTGAATAAATACCTAACGTTAATCCACAGCTTCCTCAATGGACGGGTCGGGCGCTTCGCGGAAACGTGGATGATTGGATCCATTTCGCGAGATCATTTTGACCATACTGACTCTGGGATCAACCCTATAGCCAAGTGTCGTGTAAAAATCCAGAAGGTGCTCCCGGCCTTCCATCACCTGAAGGCAGACATACGGAACGCCCAACTGCTTCAACCGATCCTCGACAGCATGCACAAGCCGCGAACCTAGCCCGGCCCTGCGAAACGCGGGATCCACCCCCACCAGATAAATCCAGGCATTCAGGCCGTCCATCCCAACCACAACCGTTCCTACCACGTTCCCATCCGACTCGGCCACCAGAAACGGGCCTGTCTGAGTGGCCTGCTTACGGGCAATCATCTCCCGGAATGCTGCCGCATGTCTGACCTCAGGAAAACACTCCTGCCATAGGCTGACCACGCCCGGCAGGTCGGTATCCAGATAGTCCCGAATCTCTGGGTCCATGGTTTTTACCTTCTCAATTCAAGACAAAAATTACGGGACTTGTTTCAGGGTCTTCTGAATGAACCGAAGCATCAGTGGATGCGCTGGTTCGGCCATCTGGCCATGGTTATATCCATCAAGCTCAAAAAGCTCGGTGGTTTTATGGCCAGCGACCTTCATCATCCGCCACATATAGGCGTTTTCCTCATAACGACCCAGCATCTCCAGCTCGCGATCGCCCGTAATCAAGAGCATCGGAGGCGAATCCTTGCGGACATGGAACAGAGGTGCCAGTTCATCGACAATCGCCCGTGTGTCTGGAATCCCTCGTTCAGCACGAACTGTATAATGGTCTATCATGTGACCGCTGTAAGGGATCAGGCCAGCGATCCGGTCGGCGTCGATATCGTGCTTCGCCAGCCATCGTTTATCAAGCCCGATCATGGCAGCCAGATATCCTCCGGCAGAATGCCCACTGATAAAGACTCGATCCTTGGAGCCACCAAATGTCTCGATATTCTGAAATGTCCAGGCCACAGCCGCAGCTGCATCCTCTATATATGCAGGCGATTTCACTTTTGGGCTGAGTCGGTAATTCACCGTCACTATGGCGATACCTTTATTCTTAAGCCCGGCGGGTATCGACTTTTCACCGCCAGTCAGACCACCACCATGAAACCAGACCACCGTGGGGAAATTTTTAACACCCCTCGGGTAATAAACATCGAGCCGGCACCGATCATTCTGATACGCATCCGAAGTGCCTTTGGGGTAATAGCCAATATCTGACTTCGTCTCATACGACTGAGACTTTGTCGCGACTTCCTGAGCCGGGCCTGAAACAGGGCTTAACCAAATTGCAAGTCCTGCGAACAGGATCAGATTTCGTGCGTTGATCATTGAAGCGACCTGCTTGTGATGGAATTCTGGTTGAAGTTGGTGGTGTGGATAAAATATCGCAGATTCCAGATCAGATGTGAATGGGTGAACATTCTAAACTGACCAACATTCAAATCCAGAATTCTACCAGATCAGATATCTTCATCCCCCTCGATAATAAATTTCAATACCTCTGCAAACGATGGAATGGAATACGCTGCACCCTCACGCGTTACGCATATCGCGGCGGCATTGGCTGCCAGAAACATCGCTTTGGCAGCATCGTAATGAGTCATCCAGTGCGACAGAAAATATCCAATAAAGGTGTCTCCGGCTGCTGTTGTATCTATGGCAGTGACGGATATGGCAGGTTGAAACAAGTTCACGTTTGCCTCAAAAAACATCGATCCATTCGAGCCCAAAGTGAGCAGGGTCGAAGCCTTCGGATAACGATTCAGCATCACATCCCGAATCTTTGGAGGATCTGTTTCTCCTGTCATCCCATAGGCTTCTGTTTGATTCAGAATAAATAAGTCGACCAATTCCAAGGGATATTGCAATACTTCAGGCGTCATCGGAGCTGGGTTGAACACCACTTCCATTCCGCAATCTTTCGCCATGCGGATGGCATCCGCAACGTTTGAGATTTCATTCTGCAATAAAATCATGTCAGCTAAATCACGTTTCTGTAACACCTTCCCAATCAGTTCTTTATCAACAAACCAATTTGCACCCGGATAAATCACAATCGCATTTTCACCTGAGGGAATCACTTGAATCATCGCGTGCCCAGTGGGCTGGTCTATGACCTGGATGTTTTCCGTATCAATATCTAAACCCTTCAATACTTCCATAAGCCATGGCTTATCCTTTCCAATACATCCTGCATGGATCACAGGCAACCCAGCCATGGCACATGCAATCGACTGATTTAATCCCTTGCCACCTGGGAAAATCTCATAATCTGAACTGGTTAAAGTTTCACCTGGCCTCACGAAATGAGGCAATTTGTAGACGTGGTCGATATTGATGGAACCGATATTGATGATTTTTGACATATTTTTTGTTTCGCGAGGTTACGACAATGGAGCGTTTAATATCGTGAGGGATCGCTCATCGCGCTGGCCTTCAAAATATTTCATAAGAATGTCTGAAAAAACCGAGTCAGGGCCATCGGCCAATTCAAACAGAGTCATGCACGATTTCAACTTCATGTCGTCTGGCGATCCGAGAATCTCATACGCCGAGCGACCTTCCACTGCCAGAACCGCTTGAGTGCATTGACGGAGCCGAGGGCCGAGCCATTCATGAGCCAGATATGTTCTGGCATCTGCCAAATTCGGGATCGCATATTTACATGCCATTTCACTGGTCCCAAGGCCAGCAATCTGAGGAAAAACGAACCACATCCAGTGCGACACTTTATTCCCATTCTTTAATTCGGCCAGAGCCTTTTCGTAGATATCTTCCTGAGCCTGGACAAAAATCTGAAGGTCGATCATGACATTTTCCCTGACTGTGGTTCGTTCAAAGAATCTCTCGATTCAAATGGTTTTTACCCCAACTGCTCGACTATCAAACATGCAGTTCTGCCATCTGACTAAGCAGTTGCGGGTATCGCCGCCGTACTGGTTCCACCTGTGTTGCAATGAATTCATCCACTTGCTGCCCTGACCGGCCTACGTAATCCGAGGCATTCATGGCAGATTCCAGGTCCACATTGGCAAATGTGGCGGTTTGCTTCAAGCGGTCCAGCAGGTCGATGTCCGCCGATTCGCCGGATTTATAGGCTTTAACAGCCTCCATCGACTTCTCGCGAATCACCTCATGCACGTCCTGCCGATCCGCACCAGCCTTGACAGCCGCCATCATCAGATTTTCCGTCGCCATAAAGGGCAGTTCACGCCTGACGGTTCTGTCAATAATGGCCGTGTTCACCACAATACCTGGCACCACATTGAGATAGATGCGTAAAATGGCATCCGTCGCGAGGAAGGCTTGTGGCAGGATCAAACGTCGCACGGCACTGTCGTCAAGAGTTCGTTCCAGCCACTGGGTGGCGGCCGTTTGGGCGGCGGCCTGAGGCTGGGCCATGACAAATCTGGCCAGTGAGCACATCCGTTCCGAACGCATCGGATTTTTTTTATAGGCCATTGCCGATGAGCCAATCTGGCCTGATTCAAACGGCTCGTCCAACTCTCGGTCGTGGCTCAGAAGCCGCATGTCGGTCCCGAACTTATGGGCGGTTTCGCCGAGCTGTGCCAAGGTGCTGAGAATCTGGGAGTCGATCTTTCGGGTATAGGTCTGGCCTGAAACGGGAATCACTTCACTGAACCCGAAATCGCGGGCCACCCGCTTCTCAAGCTCAACCACCTTGGCGTGGTCGTTGTCAAACAGGGCCAGAAAGCTCGCCTGAGTGCCTGTGGTACCCTTGACTCCAAGAAATTTCAGGTCGGCAATCCGCCGCTCCACTTCCTGAAGGTCCATCAGCAAGTCCTGACACCAAAGCGTAGCCCGCTTGCCCACCGTCACAAGCTGGGCTGGCTGATAGTGCGTATAGCCCAGACTTGGCTGATTCTTCCAGGTGTTGGCAAAAGTGGCCATGGCGTCGATCACGCCCACCAGACTATCTCGAATCTGAGCCAGAGCATCGCGAAGCTGAACCAGGTCGCCATTATCGGTCACATAGCAGCTTGTAGCGCCCAAGTGAATAATGGGACGGGCTTTAGGTGCGACATCGCCAAAGGCGTGGACGTGGGCCATCACATCATGGCGGAGCTTCTTTTCATAATCGGCCACTTTCGGGAAGTCGATGTCGTCCAAATGGGCGGCCATTTCGGCCACCTGCTCTTCTGAAATCGGCAGTCCAAGTTCATGTTCAGCCTTGGCCAGAGCCAGCCAGAGGCGTCTCCACAAGCCATATCTGGTTTGCGACGACCAGAGACGGCTCATCTCTTTGGAGGCATATCGGGTCACAAGAACGTTGTCGAAACTTTGGCTGGTCATGAATTTGTGGGATCTTTAGAGTGAATTCAGAGTAGGCTGATGGGAGTTTGGATGATCACCAGTCGATGCCTTATTATGAAGGATCTATGCGAAAAGTGGAACGATAAATTTCCAAAGGCTCATGCTGGATTTAGGGGTGATCGAACGGATTGTGATCTGGATTAGGGTCAAAGGCCCGCCCCATACCAGCCTTGGGCATCGCCCGAGGTACGCGTAAGTCCATAAGAAGTCATTTCTTACCACCCCGTAATTCACCATAATTTTTACATTTCCAAAATCCGCAAAACAACTCTCAACCCGTCCAAAGTTCGCTCACAAGCCCCGTCACAAGCGTATCGTCTCCAATCTGAACACGTCGCACTTGAGTGAGCCTGGAGACCATCTCCATCGGACGCAACTCTTGCCCATGGATCGGCGGATAACTCGCCGGCCCTCCGAACAGCACCGGCGCAATGAAAACCTGGACTTCGTCAATCGCCCGGTCGTCAAAAAACCGGCCCAGCAGGCGTGATCCACCTTCCACCAAAACGTTCGTCATGCCTGCTGCCCCAAGGTGGTCCAGAACGTCGTTGGGGCGAATCGTTCCCGATTCATCAGGCTTCAATTCCACCACCTTACAGCCTGATTCGTAAAGCTGCTCCAATCTCGCCCTATCTGCATTCAGGCTGCAAAATACCCATGTGGGAATCTCGTTGGCCGTTCTCACCAAAATGCTTTCCAACGGCAATTCCGCCCTGGGATCAATCACCACTCTGGTCGGTATTCGAGGTCCGGGCGGGCGGGCCGTTAGCGATGGGTTGTCTGCCATTGCCGTTCCAATGCCGACAATAATGGCATCCACCCGCCCCCTGATTTCATGCACCAAAGCACGCGATTTTTCGTTGCTGATCCAGCGGCTATCGCCTGAAGCAAGTGCAATTCGGCCATCGAGCGACATCGCCCATTTTGCGATCACAAAAGGCCGACCGGTTTTCACCCTCTTAAAAAAGGGCAGGTTCAAACGCACGGCATCGGCGGCAATATCGCTCGATTCAGGCCAGATATCCACCAGCACGCCCGCTTCCCTCAGCCTTTGGATTCCACCACCATTGACTTGAGGAAACGGATCCGTAGTCGCTACCACCACCCGTCTCAATCCAGCCTTGAAGATGGAATCGACACAAGGCGGCGTTTTTCCGTGATGGCAACACGGCTCAAGCGTCACGTGAATCGTGGCACCCATGGTCGACTGAGTACAGTTTTTGATCGCCGCCACCTCAGCGTGATCTTTTCCGTAAACCGCGTGATGACCTACGCCTATAACTTGATTGTCGCGCACAACAACAGCGCCGACCATCGGGTTGGGCTCGACGGATCCTTGCCCCCGAGCGGCTTCAGCCAGCGCCAGACGCATCCATCGACTATCTTGAGAGTTCGCCATATTTTTATCGTTATTAGCCAGCGTTTTTTTGATCGTCTGAAGCCATGGTTTGATCGACTAAAATCTTCAAAATACTCAGCAATCTTCTGGCTTCATCGGGCGGCAGGGGATCAATCACATCCACAAGCCACGGAGGAAGTTGCGCGACGAATGATTCAAGCTGGGCTGGATCGGTTGTCAATGGACCTGCTTGACGTACCACGTCCAGATATTCATTGCGTTTACGTTCCCTTTGCTGCTTCAAAAGCTCGTTTTTGGCAGCCAGTCTCGGTGGAGGATTGTTCTTTAGAAATTCAGAGGCTGGAAATGTTCCTTTAGGAGC
>CAMCFM010000268.1 GCA_945874095.1 Candidatus Kuenenia stuttgartensis | reverse complement strand
TCAAATTTGGTCGCCCCAAGTCCATAAGCAGCCTCGCGCAAGCCTTGTGGGACAGCTCTCAGAACGTCCTCTGAAAGGGAGGAGACCATCGGGATGATCATCACTCCGACAACAATCGCTGCGCTGGCGGCATTGTACGTATCTACTTTAATACCAACCATATCAAGTGCATATCGCAGAGCTGGAGTGACCAGCAGGAGAGCCAGATATCCATAGACAATCGTGGGGACACCGGCCAGAATCTCCAGCGCAGGCTTCAGAATGGTCCGCGTTCGGTTTCCAGCGTATTCACTTAAGTAAATCGCGCTGGCCAAACCGATTGGCAATGCAATGGCGCACGATCCGAACGTGACGACCATCGTGCCCCAGATCAGGGGGACGATGCCAAACTTGGGTGGGCTGGCTTCAGGCTCAAGGGTTCGATTGGTCAGAAATTCCAGTGGACTTGTATCGGCCTTCAAAAAGAACCGATAGGTTTCTGTACCCAGAACAACGAGAATCCCGATTGTGGTCAGGATCGTAATCACAGCAAATGTAGCCAGAATGATATGAACCAGCCGTTCCTGCCATTGCAGGAATCGGCCGGGTGATTTCCAGTTGGCGTTATCCAGGCTCGGCCTGTTCATTTGGCTGATTTCTCTTCAGATTTTGGCGATGCAGCTGCTTTAGGGGCAGCGACTTCGCCTGCCAGAGTTGCGTTGTTGGCTTTGATTTCATCGGCGGTTGGGCCAACATACCCAGCCTTCTCCGAGAGTGAAACCACGTTTTCGAGGTAGTAGCTCAGGAACGACTTCACTTCCGCCCGCTTGGCTGATGCGTTCTTCACATAGAGGTAAAGTGGGCGTGCCAGGGCAGGATATTCGCCTGACAGGATGGTCTCTTTTGATGGAGCCACAGCACCTTTATCACCTTTGATTTTAACAATTTTAAGCTTGCTGGCATTGGCTGTATAGTAGGCGAATCCGAAATAGCCGATGGCGTCTGTATCGCCTGAAACACCACGAACCAGAGTGTTATCGTCAGGCGAGGCCTGAATGTCGTTCCTCTGGGCGCGGGCCTTTTTATTCACAGCTTCCGTGAAATATTCAAAGGTGCCGGAATCTTTGTCAGGCGAGAAGAACGTGATCTTGCGGTCAGGCCAGGCTGGGTTCACGTCTTTCCAGGTTTTTACCTTGGAATCTGGCTCCCAGATCTTCTTGAGATCCGCCAGAGTCAGCTCATTCACAAAGTCGTTCTTTGGATTCACAACCACCGAAATCCCATCGTGAGCCACAAGATAGCGTGACCAGGCCAGGTCGCCAGTCGCCTTGGCCGACTCTTCTGCCTTGGCCTCTCTGGAAGCATCCACAATGTCAACTTCGCCTTGCATATAGCGGCCAAATCCGCCGCCTGTGCCGTGGCTTTCCACGACCACTTCGACATCCGAATTGATCTTGCTGTAGCCAATCTGGGCTGCTTTGGATATGCGAAAAACGGTGCTTGAACCGTCCACTACAACCGTCTTTGGAGCAGCGGCCGATCCAGAGGCTGGCGAATCTCCTGCTGAACCAGAGCTTTTCTCATCAGCTCCTCCACCACATCCGGAGAGCATGAAAGTGGCCAGTGAAAGGCATGCCAGGCGTCGTGTCATCATCATCATGGGATTCCCTGTAGTTGAGATTCTCTGTTCGGAACGGAATGAGGTCAGGTCAGGTCAGATCATTTTATTTGAAGTGAAGTACCGAAGTTTTCCCGGACAAATCGTTGCACCAGAGCATGAAACTCTTCAGGCTTGTCCTCGTGCGGCAAGTGCCCTGCACCGGCCCAGATCACGAGTTCAGACTTTGGAATGTCACGGGCCAGCGATTCGCCCGCTCGAACTGGGATCACATTGTCTTGCTTGCCCCAAAGCACTGTGACTGGGCACTTTAAATTCGCCAGAGGGATCGGCTTGGCAGAGTCGGGAGGTGGATTCATCATCGAAAGCAAGGCTTCCGGAGCACCTTCGATCGTGGTCGGCACATAATAGGCATCCACCATCGCATCCGTGACGGGTTCGTGGCCTTCGTAGACGGAGTCGAGGAAGCCCTTGATCCGATCCCGACGGATCATGGTCCGCACCAGTGCTGTCGCAAGAACCGAAGGCCGGCCTTTGAACTTCGTCGTATCGACCCCCGAGGCCGCAAAATCCAAGCGAGTGTAAGGTCTGGCAGCATCGACGAGAATCAGACCTGAACATCGGCCTGGATTCTCCAGAGCGACTCTGGCAGCCACAGCTCCGCCCATCGAATTCCCGATGATCAGTGGTTTTTTGATCCCCAGAGCATCCATCACCGCCAAAACCTGTCGGACGTAAGCGGCTTCGCCATACTGTCCATCCTTCGGCTTCTCGGTCAGTCCAAAGCCCTTGATATCAATCGCTGTAACGCGGCCAATTTTGCCGAGTGCTTCGAGGTTTTTACGCCAGGTAAACGTACTCGACCCAAACCCATGGAGCAGAAGAATTTCAGGCCCATTCTGGCCGTTCTGCACAAAGTAAGTCTGAAAACCATCGGCTTTGATCAAACGCTCAGGAGGGACAACATCTGAGAGCTTCTTCAGAGGCTCAATAAGAGCCTTTGAGGCGTGCCGATTCTCAGTCTTGGTCTGGCCGTACAAATACCCAAGGAATGGCGAAATCCATGCCACCGTAATTCCAGCAACAGTCGTCTTTAAGGCAGATCCGTATCGGTTCATGACGAGATCATATAGCGGCACTGTGAAGAATCGGTGAAGATACTGAAATAGTTGTGCAAGAAATTGTGAGTGAGCAAGAATTTCTCATAAAGAATGCTACAGGTAAGATCTCAGGTAAAGCATTATTACGAAACGGGTTTATCTCGATCCTTCACGAATCACCCTTGGAAGCAGGTGGGATTCATCCCACCCAACTTTGCGAGTTTTTTTAAAAACGGCAGCGATTCTTGGCCAACCCATAAATTTCCATTTTCTCTGTCCATCGGGAAACTTCACAACTATAATCATAAACGAAAGAGCTGGCATGACCAACTCTCACAAGCACATCAAAGTTCCAGGATCTCTGATTCACCTTCAGCAACAATGCACAGGAAAGAGCCTTCCCAACATGAGTCGCCTCGGAACAATCACCTACAATATTGCGAAAGACTGGGACCTCGACCGGATCTTAAAATCACTTGAAAAGCTTGGCTATGAAGGCGTGGAACTTCGTACCAGCCATGCTCATAAAGTCGAGGTGAATCTGAATAAGTCGGAACGCGAAGCCATTCGCAAGCGATTTGAAGATTCGCCTGTCGAACTCGCCGGCCTTGGAAGTGCGTTTGAATATCAAAACGCGGACATCTCTATCGTTCGCAAAAATATTGAAGCCACCAAAGAATATGTCAGGCTGGCACACGATGTCGGTGCACCAGGTGTGAAAGTGCGTCCCAACGGGATCCCCAAGGGCGCGAATCTCGAAAAAGCCCTGGAACAAATTGGCAAGTCCCTGCATGAAGTCAGTGAAGATGCTGAGATGTTTGGCGTAGAAATTCGTCTGGAAGTTCACGGAGCCGTCACCTGCGAACTCCCCAATATCGCCAAAATCATGCGATATGCCGACCATCCAAACGTTTACGTCTGCTGGAACTCGAACCCCACCGACGTTAGCCCCGACGGCACCATCCAGCGCAATTTTGCACTCGTCGCCAATAAAATCCGCGAAGTTCACCTGCACGATCTCACCGACGATAAATATCCCTGGCGCGAACTCTTCCGACTCCTCAAAGCCATCAAATACAATGGCTTCACACTTGCCGAAATCCCTGAAAGCTCTGACCCTGAAAGAGTTCTTACCTATTTCAAATCACTCTGGCAAGCCTATCAACCGCTGACATCCTCATCGGTGAAGTGATACTGATCAAATGACAACCGGCCACTGTTTCGTGACGGTTTTGGTGAGGCCAATCGAATTCGTAACGGTCAAAGACAGTTTCAGCGAAAGGGTGCCCGTCTCATAAGAATAATCACCCACCGTGAATTCTGATGCCTTCGTATTTGCCAAAGCAAATACAGGATGCCCGTGTGTATTATGCCTTAGCTCCAGATTCCAGCTATATTGACTGGCTCCCAGATCTCCATCCACCTGATCGGTTCCCGTGGCTGAAAATGCAATTTTATCGCCCTTTTTAATCGTCTGCCCATCTTTGGAAACGGTCAGATTGATGGTGGGACGTGCCCTGTCAGAGACCTGAATATCCCATGGCATACTTACAGATTCACCAAATGCATTCTTTGCTGTGACATAATACTGACCAGAATCAGCTTGTTGATTCAGGCTTGTAAATTTCAATGAGAAGTCTACGGAATCAGGAATTGGCTGACCATTATGATACCACTGATAAGTGAACGGCCCAGGCCCAGAGAGAGTTGCATTTAGATCAAGCGATTCACCGGCAGATGCAATGATCGAGCCTCCGTCATTGGAAAATCCTGGAGGATCGTTTTGCTGAGCTTCGATCACTTTAATCTGATTATCCACAGAGGCATCACCCCGACATAGCAGAAAAATACGGCCATCGTTCGTATATTCCACATCCATTAACTGACCTTCCACCTGATCTGCAAACCGTTTCACCTGCCTGGTGTTAAAATCAAGGGCATTCACCCACCCTGAACAGAGGTCAACAAAGAGATAATCACCTACATATTCTGACATTACCGCATCTTGAAGTTTGGTTGGCCTGTAATAAACGCCTCCCATGGTCGCACATCCAACATCTGTGTTTAATGCAATCATACTTTTCACCTTTTTCGTTGCTCTTAATGGCAAAGCTTTCTGAGTCAACGAAGTCATATTTTGATAAGAATAAAATGGGAACGTCACTTTGGAAGCGTTACCGCCCTTGAGACTGCCCTGATTTTTGCCTTCAAAATAGGGCCAGCCATAATTGGCGCCTTTTTTAATCACGTTCAGCTCTTCCGTTTGAAACCAGCCGACATCATGAATCAAATATGTATCTGTGGCCGTATCGTAACTCGATTTCATTGGCTCCCGCAAACCTGTTGCCCAGACAGCCCGGCCAAGTCCTTTGGATCTCCTGTAAAACGGGTTGTCCTTAGGAATTGTACCATCAGTTCGAATCCGAAAGACTTTTCCATTTGGCATATCAATTTTCGAGATTTTCTTGGGTTCTTCAATATCACCAATCGCAAAATACAAATAGCCGCTTTTATCGACTTCAAGGGCACCACCATGATGCATTTGTGGCGAATTGCTGATTTTAATTCGCATCAGAACGGTTTCCATAAAACCGGTTGCCATGGATGGGTCCGTAGACTCATGGACCATCAATTTAGAAACCCTGACCTCACGACCACCCGCCCCATCCAAAGCGTAATAAAAGGCATAAAGCGTGCGATTAGTCGCGAATCCCGGATCCATCGCCAATCCATAAAGCCCGCGAGCATCGACATTTTCAGTATCAACTTTGCCAATAACCGTGGCTTTGCCATCCACAAGTGAAATCGACCTGATTGTCCCTTCAAGGTCTCCCACAAACATCTTCGATTCGTGATCTGAAACAAACGTTGTCGGCCCACCCAGATTCTCGGATAGATTCTTGATTACAAGGCCTTGAGGTAGCGTTGCAAGCAGTTCGCGAGTTTCAAGAGTCGCCGATGTGTTTTGAAAATCAGGCCTGAATGATCGTGCCTTGCGTGACATCAGCGACTCTCTCGTTTCTACTTTGAAACCCTGCGACTCTGATAAGCATTCGTTTCAATTGAAACCATGCATCAGACGTGCTATGGATCAGCACTCCGTTCTTTTTATGGATCGGCATATTAACTCTGATATCGCCTAAACAATCTCTTGCCGGGACTATCAACGATGGCAAAATCGGTATAACTGTCAAGAGCCCATGTCAACCAGATGGATTTTTATTTTGATACCACGAATTTTTTAAGAATCTCTGGTAAGGCATGGAGTAAATCCACGTGATCAGGCGCGGAATTACCTGCAAAAGCGTCAATTCTTAACCCACCCTTCACCGTCTCAGCCAAGTGCTGAGTTCGCATCGGTCCCCATTTCAGAACGGCCTGACGCTTTAAATCCAGATGCTTGATCAACCAGTCGGCCGTCTCTGTAGTGCTCGCAAATGTCCCAGGAAAAATCTCCGAATGCAGATAGTAAAACTGCTTTTCCCCCTTCATCGCCTTTTGGGCAAAGGCCAGAAACGGCTTAAGTGGATCTTCCTCCAGCTTAGACTCCATCGGCCCCGGCTTTCCTCCTACATAACCCGTATGAAGCCCATCCAGCAAAAGTATCGATTTTATTTTCGGCTCATAAGATTTATCACCAATCAGCTCACGTATCGATCCGTATCCGGCCGACCAGCCAACCAGAATCAAATGCGAAACCGGTCTGCCAAGTCTCTTTTCCGATTCTTCAAGTAGTTTTCCCATCAGCTTGGGATCGTCCAAAAACGGCTTGGAGTATCGACTTGATCCTGAACCGAGCTGCATGGTGATGCACGGCAGT
>CAMCFM010000267.1 GCA_945874095.1 Candidatus Kuenenia stuttgartensis | reverse complement strand
GTAAATTTCGTACTGGTGCCGAACTCGATCACCCAGACTTGAATTTCATGGGCGTTTAGAACGGCCGAAGCGTTGCGGATCAGGAAGCCTTCGTGGAGGGCATCTCCACCGAGCCTCAACTGGTCCAGCCCTTCTCCGAATCCAACACCGGTCGAATAATCAGGCCTCATGACAGCCACGGCCGTGCCAATTCCGCCTGTGGCCAGGCCCAGACCGGCGAGGGCGAGCGTGGGCAGAACCGTCTTTTCGGCAAATCGCTGGCCGTGCTTGTTTAAGGCGGTTTCGCCACGATTGGTGCCTGAGTTGTTTAAGATTTCAGCCCTCAGGCGTGCCATGCGGGTATCAGGGCCTGTGTGACGCACCTTCATGCGAACATGTCCACGGGTCACATGGCCACCGGCAAATAGCTGATTATCAGGCGTTTCGCCGAACCCGCTGAAGGTGTCTTCGACTTCTCCATCACCGTCAATCCAGTCACCATCGGCAGGAATCACGGCAGGAGCGGTCAGTTCGAGAACGTCGTTGATCTGAATTTTGCCAATAGGCATGACTCTGTTCAGACCATTCGACTGACTGACTTTGGCCGATCCCGTGGGCAGGGTGAGTTGGCCAAGCCATTCGCGGCGTGCTGTGGAAAGCATTCGGGCATACTGATTCTGCCAGTATCGAGCCAGAACAGTCATCAGGGCTGATGCTGTCAGGGCACCTCCAGCAAGCGTTCCAAGGATAATCAAAGTGGTGAGTAAAGGGAGGCCAAGCGTGCCCTTGCCGATGTCCTTAAAACTACGAACAATCATTCGCCAGTTCAAATAGACAATCAACACAGCCGGAACAGGCCAAACCACAGGATTGAACCACTGAGCCGTGGCAGCCAGGGCCAGTGTCATGGCCGGTAGGGCGATACCCGCTTTGGGATAAGGCAGATGAAGGGCGAGAGCCGATGCCTCCGAGCTGACCTGTTCGAGCGAGTGGAGGATTTTCGAGCGGTCGAGCGACTGGCCCGGTATGGCGGAGATGGAGAGCATTCCATGACGCTTGTCGATCGTGAACTTGCTGATCTCTCCATAGGTTTCAAGCAGGGACTGAGTCAGTCCAGCCAGTTCCTGATCATGATGCAAAGCCGGCTGGCGGAGTACGATCTTTGACGGCGAATCTTCCAGAACCTGCCACGTGGTCAGGAGATGGCCTTCGCGCGATACGGTAAATGAGCCCGTTGGAGCTTCATCCCAGATAGCCACAGGGGCATTCGATTGGACCAGTTCCAGGCGGGAATCAGCCAGTGCCTGAGTGATCTGGCTGAGCACGAGAGGGGTGGTTAAAAAGCCTTCCGTCAGGTGGACTGTGAGCTTCTGAAAATTACGGTCAATGTCGCAAGTTTTGACCGCTGGAGAGCGGAAGAGCCGCTCGACGAGATTTTTGAGACCCTTGCGATCGTTCGATTCCGTGCCGGCGGCCCAACTAAAAAGCTGGCTGGAGTGGATGTTAAGGGCAGGGCCAGTCCACTCGATCCGCGAAATGACTGGACTTTGCCCGTCCGCCGTTTCTGGAAATACAAGATGGCCCATGATGGAACGACCTGGTTCCACCTGAGCTGAATCCTGACGGGAGTGAGGGGGATCTGTGACCGTTGCCATGTTTTTTCTGGAGCAGTCGAATCCGTTGAGGATGAACATGTTCTTGTCAGGAAACGGATCGTTTCCTGACCAAAACCTGTCGGAGCTCTCCCGATGCGAATCATCAGGAGATCCTGTTCAGTCCATTAAAGGGCTAGTTCTTCGGCGATCTCGTGGATCATATCTCTGGCTTGGCTGCGGTGCGTTTCGGTGACCATCTGGCGGGCCACAAAGCCAAGTTCAGCATAGACTTCAATGAGTTCTCTGGTCTCATGGAAGTGGACATAGAAGGCCACTCCCATGGGTCCGCGAAGGGCTAAAACGGGATCTTTAGGGTGCCATTTCATCTCAACTCCTGAGGGGAGCATTTGACGCTTTGATTCAAACAGATGAAGAATCTCGGCTTTGAGCTGGTCATCCAGAGTCCGTTTCAGTGGCCTCTCATACAGTTTTTCTTTCGAAGCCATGAATCAGCCTCATTTCGCGCTCAAGCTCTTGCTCGGCACGGATATGCTTGAGTTGTCGCAGCGGAGCCATCCCGTTGGCGAGTGCTGCAATGGCCGTCACGTTGTTCATCAGAACGCTGGTCATGACACCGAAGCCGAGGGTGAACGCACCGACGATACACAAGGCATTGGGGATGATGATCATCGTCCAGCTACGCTTGATGTTATGGTCGAGGCTGCGGGCAATGTCCCGCACGTCCAGAAGCTTCGTCAGCCCTTCTTCCATGAACACAATGTTGGCTGTGTCCGTGGCAATCGTGCTGGCACCACGCAGAGAGATGGAAACGTTGGCCTTTTTCAGAGCGATCGAGTCGTTGATCCCGTCGCCCACGAAACAGACCTTGCGGCCTTCCTTTTGAAGTTTTTCGACATAATCGGCTTTGTCCTGAGGCAAAACCTGAGCAAAATAGCGGTCCATGCCCAAAGATTCCGCCAGTTTCCGGGTCGGCGTTTCATGGTCGCCCGAAATGATCGCCAGGTGCTTGATCCCACGCTTCCTCAAGCCAGCGATGATTTCGATCACCTCAGGCCTGATCGCAGCCTGGAGCTCAATCGCTCCGCCCAGATGGTCGTCCACACCCACCATGACCATCGTATTCCCATCGCCGTGGGCTGAATCCTGAGCCACCTTCATGTCGTCAGGAATCGGGATATTTTCCATCGTCATGAATCGAGGGCTGCCGACGCGAATCGTCTTGCCGTCGATCTTCACCGTGATCCCGAAGCCCATGGTGTACTGGGAGTCGTCCACCGTTGGCATCGTCAGGTTCATCTCTTCGAACTTGTGCAGAATGGCCTTGGCAATCGGGTGCGAGAATCGGTTCTCGGCAGCGGCGGCCCAGGTCATGATCTGCTCAACCGAATAGCCGTCGGTCGAATAAATCCGGCCCACTTCCGGACGTTCACGTGTCAGGGTCCCGGTCTTGTCGAACAGGAAGGTGTCCACTTCGTTCATCTGCTCAAGGGCTCGTCCGTCCTTGATCAGAATCCCCTTTTGGGCAGCCAAAGCCAGGTTCGACAACAGGGCCAAAGGAGCAGCCATCCGAATCCCGGTCCCGAAGTCGCTGTTCAGAACCGCAATGGCACCGGCTGGGCCCAATGTGGCCAGGGCTGTCGCACCAATAGCCAGGGTTGGGACAACCGCTTTATCTGCAAGAGCTTCGCCTTTGTTTTGGGAAGTCAGTTTGTAACCGGCTGTGTCGTTCAGGATTTTGCCGATCTTGGCTGAAGCCGTTTCGGTGCCTGAATTTTCAACAGCAATCTCGATTTTACCGGCCACCAGAACGGTCGAGGCAAAGACGCGGTCGCCAGGTCCCTTTTCAGCCGGTGTGGATTCACCGGTCAGGGCATGCTGGTCGATCATTGAAATCCCGGAATGCACAATACCGTCCACAGGCACGGTTTCGCCGGTGTTGACCACGACGATGTCGCCGGACTTGAGCTTCTCAAGTGCCACTTGGACTTCTACTCCATCTTTCAGCAGCCAGACGAATCGGGGCTGTTTCCCGAAGACGTTCATGAGCAGCTTCTTGGAGTCGTCCTGAGTCTTCTTGACCAGCAGTCGGCCCAGCGAGAGACACCAGCAAAGAACGGCACCGGCGAAGATCGAACCCGTGAGCATACATCCCACAACCACAATGGCATCAAGCACATCCACGCCAAGCCGCTTCTCTTTGAAGAGCGTGACATAGGCCTCTTTGAATGTCGTGATCGAGCTGTAGGCAAAAACCAGTCCAGCGACTGGAAGTAAAACGGGCACCGAAAACTGGGCCAGGGCGGCGAGGAAAATCGAGCCAGTGGCGATCGGCAGCTGGAGGTCGAGTTTATCGAGCCGGGCGGGGACTTCTGCCTGAACAATCGCGTGATCGAGAAGTTCGAGAACTTGATCGCGCTTGATCTGACGAGGGTTGTAAGTCAGAGACAGCGTGGATGTTAGAGAGTTCGTCTTATAGCTGTCCACACCGAGAACGCTCATGAGCTCGCGTTCAATGACCTGACAGACTTCCTTGCGACGATACAGCGACGAGTTGCGCAGTTTGAGCTTGCCAGGCTGATCCATCAGAATCGACCATGCGGTGACCAGTTCACCGTTCTTATTGAACGTAAGAATATGGTGACGCTCGGTTTTCTCACCTTCCGGCTTCGCCAGTTCAAGCTGGCCGAAGTGGGGGAATTCGTGAGGCCAGAGACGGTCCAGCCAATCAGGATTGGCAGCCGTTCCGTTCGATTTTGGAGGCATCATCGAATCGCGGCGCGAAGTGGTCGGGATCGGCTTCACTTCAGGCGGTTCTGCCAATAATGTCGCCGTGGATGCCATATCTAAAGTTTCCGCACCAGCAGCCGACTTTGCTTTGCCGTTTTTGGACTGCTTTGGATTTTGAGCAGAACCATGACTTTCATGTCGATGTGTTTCGGCAACATGAGCCGGTTCAGCAACAGGTTCTGGCGCAGCAAGATGGGCGATCACCTGTTGAAGGACATGATCGGCATGGTGGTTTGTATGGTTGAAAGTGATCTCAGCGCGGGCGTTTCGGCCCCTGAGGTCGCGGCCTCGCACCGTCACACCGGTCACTTCGTGGGCCCGCATGACGCGTTCCACGAATTGGCGGGCACGGGAACCTGACAGATCACCAAATAAGGTGTCGCTATATACGTCAATACGTCCCGCGGAGGGGAATCGAACTTGAATATCCATCGTGATCAATCCGAATCCTTGAAGGTTACGATCTGAACCAGCCGTTCTCCCGAAACGTCGGCAGGATTCAGTGTGAACTGCTATGAACAAGCGTTCCACGATTCCCTGGATGAACCATCAAGGCCAAAAGCCTGGATCCATCCTGCCCTGAATTGAGAACTTCTGATTCGGAAAGTTGCCTTCGATTCATGGATCAACCATGACTCAAATCAAGCAGCCTGAGTGGAATTCGTTGGAGCAGTCACAGGGATATCCGTCGCGGCTTTTTTCACCGCTTCGGCCATCCTTCGAGCAGCACTCACACCTGCAGCCACTCCGGATGCACCGGCCTCAGCTACGTTTGGAGCATTCTGAAGGAACTGATCCACTGTCTCGGCCAACTTTCGTCCCATCTCCGAACCCGACTCACCCGATCCCGCTTTGGATTGATCCAGCAACGGTTCCAGGTGACGCTTCAACCAGGGATATGCGGCCACTGCGGCCACACCAGCCGCGAGTCCGCCCGCAAAAAATATCGCTTCCGAACGTGTAACAGGCATTCCTTCGCCCTCCCACATTCGGCGAAATCGGGGAAATGATCCCCGACATCGCCATTTGTTATTCGAAGCTGGAACCGACTTTGTTCAAATCGATTCCGATAAAGCTCTGATCGCCGGATCCTCGACAATCAACTGCACCTACGACCAATCACTTGGTCAAAGACTTGTCACGCATGCTCGAAACGGCGTCGCGGGCAGCATGTGAGCCGTCCACCAGGCCATTTACCAAAGCATTGTTCTTAGGAATGAACTGGCCGACGAAGACCGTCGGGAAGACCACGCCGTAGCTCACTGCATAACTTGTCGTGTAAGCCATGCGTGAAAGGAACATGCTCACTCGTGGAACGGCCCCACGAGCCGATTCCGCAGCGTCTGTCACGCCCGAACGTGCTGCTTCAACGGCATTTGCCATCGCCTGAGCCACGCCGGCCAACGGATCTGAATTTGTTGCTGTCGTTGCGTCTGACATGATAGGTCGCTCCTGTTAGGGTATTAGATCGGTCTAGGGGAAATATATCCTGTAGAAAATGTAGGCGATTTAATTCTATCAAAAAAAGCCTTTGGTTTGAATCGGTTGTAGCGGCTTAAGTGCGTCTACAATCACCTTACAACGCTTAGATTCGTTTCAATTGGTATCGGGGGAATCACTAGGACATTTGGTTTTTACACGCTTTTACTGGAGGTTCTGTTTCTCGCCAAGGTGCACTTGTTCGCTTTATACGGATTTTGCGGGCGATCTATTCTTTCGCCAAGGATCATTGGAATTCCACAAAGCAAGTCTCTTGTGACGGATCCACTTTCAAGCGACAATGTTCCATAACTCCATCTCAATTTTCCGCTCTCTCTTCATCCCGGATCGCCAATCCCATGTCCATCCATCGTCGCGATTTCGCCCGAATTGCTGCATCAGCATGCGTTTACAAGACCTGTACCGCATCATCCCATGCCGCTGAGGATGGCTGGATTGACCTCATTGGCGGCACGGCCCACGGCCTCGACGCCTTTCTTGCCCCTCGGGGATACTGGAAACAGGTCGATTCAGTGACTTTGGACCCCGCCAGCCCGAAGCAGCTCAAATGGGCTGAAACCACTGTCAGCACAGGTATTTGGGTCAATGGGGCCAGCGGCCGGACCAATAATCTGGTGAGCGTTCAGCAGTTCGGCGATGTCGAAGTGAAGCT
>CAMCFM010000266.1 GCA_945874095.1 Candidatus Kuenenia stuttgartensis | reverse complement strand
TTGCTGCCAGCCGTTCAATCGGCTCGTGAAGCGGCCCGTCGCGCTCAGTGCGTGAACAATCTCAAGCAAATCGGCCTGGGCTTCATGAACTTTGAAAGCACCAACGCCCACTTGCCACAGGGTCCATATGATGGAGACCCGAAAGCCGTAACCACCTCAGGTGCTCCTGATCCTGGTGGATACAACTACACAGAAACAGCTGGTTCACAATATGGCACCACCACGTGCTGTAACGCCGCCCACCCGAACGGCTGGAACCACTTCTTCAAGATCATGCCGTTCATGGAACAGCAGAACGTCTACAATCTGGCCAACTTTGAAGTGCCCGCCATCCACAAAGGCCGCCCTACCAACTTCAATGGTGAAAATGATGTGGCTCGCGTCGGCATCGCTTCATTCTATTGCCCTTCCCGCCGCGCCGTCCAAGGCTATGGCACCAGCTTGATCACCTATCGTAATGACTATGCCGGCAACGCTGGATTCTTCCAGGGCCAGTTTTACGAGTGCACATCAAGCGATTTCAACAGCCCACGATTTGTCCCAGCCGCCCCGAACGGTGCTTACCCGATTGCCGACGAACGCACACCTGTGAATCTGGGCAATACAGGTGGCCGTAAAGGCTCGATCGTCTGGAGCGGCCAAGGTGCCAAGCGTCGTCTATCGGACTTCACCGACGGCACGTCCAACTCCATTCTGGTCGGCGAAAAGTGCCTCCCACCAAGCCGCTGGGGCTCTGATGGTGGCGACAACGAGCGTTGGAACAACGCCGGCTGGGATGAATGCGTGATCCGGTTCCACTTCTCCCCAATGAGCGACTTCCAAACCGCCAAACTCAACGGCGTTTGTAGGGATCCTTCATCGCCTGACACCGGCTCAACAGCCTGGCGACGATTCTTCGGCAGCTCTCACCCAGGCGGATACAACGCCGTGTTTGGTGACGGCTCTGTGAAATTCCTGAAGTTCTCCATCGACGCTTCAACGCACCGCAAGCTTTGTACGATCGACGATGGCGAGCCAATCAGCGCCGACTCCTATTGATCCTCAGAACCTTAAAGCAACGGGAATTCCTTCCATGCAGATGCGCAACACTTTGAAAATCGCTTTGATCAGCTCGGTTCTGGCAGGCTGTGGCTCGGGCGAAGCTCCGATCACAGATCCTGGCAAGCTGACCCCATTGACGGACGCTCAAAAGGCCGAAGCCAAGCAGCAGGACGAGCAGGTTCGCAGCGAAGAAGGCGGATCGTTCGACGCCAAGAAAAAAGCCAAGTAAACAATCGCTCCCCAGATTGGTTACTCCAAAGCACGCCCTCACCGGCGTGCTTTTTTTTGTTGTTGTAGAGACCGATTCCGTAGTGTGACTTGACTCGCATTCGCCATGACGGATAGGATTCAGAGCAACCACTGAACACATGATCCACCGATTCCGTTCTTTCCCGAAGGCCCGCCCGTGAATATTCTTTTAGCCAACGACGACGGCATTTTCGCACCCGGCCTGCGTGCCCTTCGTCAGGAACTCCAAAAGCTCGGCAAGGTCACTGTGGTGGCCCCCATGCAGGAGCAGTCGGGCGTGGGCCATTCGATTTCGATCCTCGATCCACTGGTCGTCAGGATGGAAGACGATGCCGATGGATCGCCAATCGGCTGGGCCGTCGAAGGCAGTCCGGCCGACTGCGTGAAACTGGCTGTTTATGAGCTGCTCGAACAGCCACCCGACCTGATCGTCTCAGGCATCAACGCCGGTGCCAATACAGGCATCAACGTACTTTATTCCGGCACAGTGGCAGCAGCCATCGAAGGCTCGTTCTTTGGGATCACCTCAATTGCCGTAAGCCTTGAGCTTGCAGAGCATTTCGACTTCCCAAGGGCCGCCCGGACGGCTGTGGACGTGATTGAGAAGATCGTCTCCAACAGGCCCGCTAAAGGCTGCCTTTTCAACGTGAATCTACCCAGCCACGTTCGTGGAGAGCACAAGGGCATTAAAGTGGTGCCGATGGGCATGGGCCGGTATGGAGAGGGATTTGAGAAGCGGAAAGATCCTCGCGGGCGAACATATTATTGGATGACCTACAAGCCTCCGTATAACCTGGACGGGCCTGAAACGGATGTGACTGAGCTGACGAACAGCTATATCACCGTGACGCCCCTGAAATTCGACCTCACACGCCACGAAGATCTCGAAGGACTGGCCAGCTGGGACTGGCGTCTCAAACGCGACGAGCCGTGATATCGTCGTTGGAGTCTCCAAATCGACGGTAGGTTGATTTGGTGTCCGGAGGAAATTCAGTTTTGGATTGATCTAGCCGGTCTTGGCGATAGCCCCCGGTTGGGTTGGATGAATCTAAACCTTGATCAGCACGCCATGCCAGAGGATGTGGCCCACCTATATTGCGGGCGTGGTATGTTTTTGGTGTCTCCTCTGGAGCCCAAAGATCACGATCTCAAAGGTTTATGGATGTCCAGAGGACATCCCTATTAATAGCTGTCTCCTATGGAGCCCAAAGATCACGATCTCAAAGGTTTATGGATGTCCAGAGGACATCCCTTGTGCCCCCTACCCAAGAATCTTGACTTGAGGTAGCAGTACTCTCATATTCAACTTCCAAATGAGACCTCTTCCATGGATTTCCAAAATCTTTTTTCTTTTTCCAAATAAACCGTAAGAGTTCTCGCCCTGATCCGCTCATGGTAGATAGGCGCAACCAACGCGATCAAGGGCGACCACGACGAAGCCTCTCTTTTAAGGATTTTCCTTATCAGAGGTCAGCAGGTTCAAGCATTTGTAAAAGGAGCATTCGAAATGAACACGAACCACTCGTTTTCAGAAAAGTTCCGCGGATTGATCCAGCGAATTCCATATCTCAGCCAACCGAAGTCATCGAAAATACGGCCACTCCTCTTCGGCACCCTCAGCCTGCTCTTGATGACCTCCAGTCAGGCCTCAGCTCAGGCCCCTTCACCGAAGCTGCCGCTCAGCAACGGGATGGCTTTAGATGGTCAGTCCATCTCATTGAAACCTGAAACCGGCCAGGCGCTGGCCCTGATCTTTTATTCCACACAATGCCCAATTGCAAATGCTTATAGCAATACGCTGAGCGAACTGGGTAAAACTTTTCCTGAAAATAAAGTCCGGCTTATTGGAGTCTGTGTCGATCCAGACCTGACCAAAGAGCAGATTCTGACACATTCGAAAGAATTCGGCTGGAATTTCCCGATCCTGCACGATCCATCCGGCAAGCTCGTGAGCCAGTTCGGAGCCAAGGTCACTCCCGAAGCCTTTGTCGTTGATGAATCTGGCCAAGTCCGTTATCAGGGCCGAATCGACGATCAATTTACAGCTCGCCAGAAACGTAACCCCAACCCCAGTAAGCATGAACTCAAAGACGCCCTGACAGCCATCACAGCCGGTCAACCGGTCGCCATTACGCTGACAACCGCCATCGGTTGCCCGGTGCCTGAACTCAAAGAGGTTGTGGCGAAGCCGGTTCCGACATACTCCCGGGAAATTTCCCGAATCATTCAAAAGAATTGCCAGGAGTGCCACAGCAAAGGCCAGATTGGCCCTTTCCCGCTCGAGACTTACGAACACGCTCGCAAGCGGGCTTCGGACCTGGCCGATGTGACCTCCGAAAAATTGATGCCTCCCTGGAAGGCCGAGCGCGGCTTCGGCAGAGCGATGAAGCACGACCGCTCGCTTTCGGATACCGACATTCAGGCTTTCGCCGACTGGTCAGACGCCGGTGCTCCGCTTGGGAATATCGCAGAAATGCCCGCCCCAGTAAGCTTTGCGACCGATTGGAAAATGGGCACGCCTGACATGGTTCTCCAGTTGCCTGCTGGATATGTGATTCCCGCAACCGGGCCAGATCTCTACCGCTGTTTTGTCCTGCCCACCAATCTCCCGGACGATCGTTATATCTCCGCTGTGGAATTTAAACCCGACAATCGTAAGGTGGTACACCACATTGTGGGCTGGGTTGATGTCTCAGGTGAAGGCCGAAAGAAGGATGAACTGGAGCCGGGCCCTGGTTACATTTCCTTCGTTGGTGCTGATATTCTAACCCACAGTGATATCAGTGGATGGGCCGCAGGACGTGGGCCAACCATTCTACCGGAAGGTGCTGGCTATTCCATACCGAAAAATTCCGATATCATTTTGCAATTGCATTACCACCCAAGTGGGAAGCCAGAGACCGACCGATCTCAGGTCGGATTGTATTTCAGTCGAAAACCGATCAAGGCCGCACTGCACAGGACAGCAGCCAACAACACGGATATTACAATTCCGGCGGGTGCCAAAAATCATGAAATCAAGGCCGAGTGGGTGATACCGACCGATGTGGTCGCCCACTTTGTTTCGCCCCACATGCATTTGCTTGGTAAGGACATGAAAATGTCGATCACCTTCCCTGACGGACGCATTGAAGATTTAATCCATATTCCAAGCTGGGATTTCAACTGGCAGAGTTCCTATGAGTTTGAAAAGCCGATGGACCTGCCCAAAGGCTCGATCTTGAAAGTGGTTGCTCATTACGACAATTCCTCTGAGAATCCGAACAACCCCAGCAGTCCTCCGAAAGAAATAAAATGGGGTCCTGCCACATACGATGAAATGTGTGTCGGGTTCATTTCCATGACCAAAAAAGACCAGGATCTGACCCGCCCGGGTGAAAAGAATGATCTTGGGGTGATGATCCAAAATGCAAACCGTGCGAAAGATAAAGCCTCCAAGGCGAAGATTCTAAGCAGGGAATGACCTGGTGAACCGACAATTCCATGCAATATCGATTGCAGATGTTGGTTATGGTTTCTAAAAAACAGTGATCTGTAAACAATTCAGGGGACGCCAATTCGGCGTCCCCTTGATTGGCAATCTTTTTTTGAATTGGCACAGATTCCGTACTACAGGATCTCACTGTGGCCGATCCTGCTGCGTTCATCCAATCAGCAGCGTGTTCAAAATATCTCAAAAAAGGTTCAAACGGGGTTGATCGATCATGACAACATTTGCAAGTTTAGACATCGTGGCCAGAATCCTCTTCGGCCTGATTGTAACTTATCTCGTTGCATCGATATCTGAAGTCATGTGGCACCGCCATGTTTACCATGCCTCGAGCCGAACCCGCCGTTTCTGGGCCAGATACCCCCGATATTTCAATTTCTTTTTAAACCATCATTATCGCCATACGATCGTCCATCATGGTCTGACTTTCCGTGAGGATCATATCACCCAATTCAAGGATCTTGACGCAAAGGCGGAGATCGATCGGATTGTATCACTAAAAAATGATAAATTGATTCATCGAGACGGCTATGGCCTTTCTCCAAGCTGGGCCACCGGCTTAAGTGGCCTTGTCACCTTCAACTTGACTGTCGCTCCAATTCTTCCAATTCTCTACTGGTTCGCAGGGCCATGGGCTTTTTGGGGCGGATTGCCCGTGCTTACGTTGTCGCCCATGTTGACAATGATGACTCATCCATACCTCCATCAGCATCATGGAGAGCCTTCTGCCAAGCCCTCTTTAATCATGAGGTTCGTGATGCGGACGTGGTATTTTAAAATGCTCTGGCGCCACCACTTCCTTCATCATAAATATCCCTCTTCGAATTTTAATTTTCTACTCGGTGGCGACCACCTGCTTGGAACTTACAGAAGAGCAGATGAAAAAGACCTCACCGACATGGCGGCTTTCGGAATCCCATTTGAGCGTGCCAATACCAATTAGCCCAACTGCTCCAATCAAATATTGTTCGAAATGGCTCGACCAGAATATTCTCGCAAACCACGATTGAAAGGACTTGCATCATGCTATTGGCATTAAAAGGTTTAGACATCTCGGCCAGGATTCTGCTTGGCCTCATCGTCACCTATCTTGTTGCAACTGTCTCTGAAGTGCTTCTGCATCGCTATATTGCACATGCCAGCAGTAAAGCGCGTCGATATTGGGTCAGGCATCCCAGAATATTCGGGCATTTATTGAAGTTGCATTATCGCCATACCATTGTTCATCATGGACTCACATTCCGAATGAATCATGTAACCCAGTTCAAAGATACAAATGAAAGAGAACTCACAGATCGAATCGTTGCCCTCAGAGCCGATGAGCTGATCCATCGTGAAGATTATGGCCTGACCATCGGCTTGAGAGGCCTGATTTCATACAACATGACCGTCGCCCCAATTCTCCCGATTCTATACTGGCTCGCTGGTCCTTGGGCCCTTTGTGGAGCCTTGCCTGTGCTCACTCTCGCGCCCTTCTCGGCAATGCTGCTCCACCCCTTCCTGCATGAGCATCATGAGACAGCACGGAAACCCTCTGCAATCGTTCAACTTTTAATGCGTACCAAATATTATCGCATGCTTTGGACTCATCATTTCGTTCATCACAAATATCCAAATTCAAACTTCAATCTGCTCCTGGGCGGTGACTTCCTGCTCGGCACCTATCGAAGGCCAAATCCCAGCGACCTGGCCGAGATGGAAGAGGTCGGAATGCCCCTCGTTTTTTCCAAGTCCAAGGCTGAACAAAACAGTTCCCGAATTAACGATTGACTGACATTAAACCA
>CAMCFM010000265.1 GCA_945874095.1 Candidatus Kuenenia stuttgartensis | reverse complement strand
TCCATGTAAAACTTGTGGCTGGCCATCATCAACGGTTCCTACCCGCCCATCTTTCGAGGTCTCTACCATGCGTTTTGCGATTTCGCTCGTTTTGATTGCAAGCCTTGGAGCAGTCGCTGGTTCGCTTGTGGAGGCTCAAGACGATTTGGCTCGCCCCAAGTGGTTTAAAGGGAACCTGCATGCCCACTCGCTCTGGAGCGATGGCGATGATTATCCTGAAATGGTGGCCGACCGATACCTCCAGCGAGGTTATCACTTTCTGGTGCTTTCAGAACATAACGTGCTGAGCCAGGGGCCGCGCTGGATGAGCGTTGCGGCGGCGAATAAAAGGTCTGGTCAAGATGGTCTGGCGGCTTATCGCAAGCGGTTTGGAGCGGAATGGGTCGAGACCCGAATCGAGAAGGACGACCTTCAGGTGCGTTTGAAGCCTCTGGGTGAGTTTCGTCATCATCTGGAACGGGCTGGTGAGTTTCTGATGATTCAGGGCGAGGAGATCACCGACCGGGCAGAGGGCCGTCAGATTCATTATATTGCGACAAATCTGCAGGAATTGATCAAGCCTCAGGGCGGAAAAACGGCCCGGGAGGCGATGGACCGAAACCTCGAGGCCGTCGAGGAGCAAGCCAAGCGGCTGGGTCGTCCGATATTGGCCCACCATATTCACCCAAATACAGGCTATGCAATGACCGCCGAGGATATGGCGACCGTTGTTCGCGAGCGATATTTTGAGGTGGCCAGCGGGCACGGTGGGGTGAATCAGATGGGCGATAAAACGCACGTTGGCGTGGAGCGAATGTGGGATATTATCTGCACCATTCGAATTGGAGAGATGCAACAGCCGCCGCCCAGGGCACTTGCTGCTGACGATTCCCACAGCTTTTTTGGGAAGAATAATTCGGTGGGACGTGGCTGGATGATGGTGAGATCGCGATATTTGACTCCAGAGTCGATGATTCATGCCATTGAGGCAGGCGATTTTTATGCCTCGACGGGCGTGACATTAAAAGAGTTGCAATTTTCAGCAGAATCGAGAACATTGGAACTGGAGATTGAGCCTGAAAAGGATGCAAAATATACAACCCGGTTTATTGGAACCATGAAGGGCTATGATGCAGCCCGCGAGCCTGTCAAAGATGAGTCTGGGAAGGTTTTAATGGGGGTGACCCAGCGATATTCCAAAGACGTGGGACGGGTATTGTCGACGGTGGAGGGCACGAAGGCGACATATAAACTGACAGGTGAGGAGCTTTATGTGAGAGCGGTTGTGGAGTCATCAAAGGCTCCTGAAAAGCCGACTTATCAAGGGCAGAAGGCTCAGGCATGGACTCAGCCTGTTGGTTGGACGATTGCAACAGGTAAGAAGTCGAATTAATGCAATCGAATGGAATGCGTTGGTCCTATAACCAAGTGTTCATATCATTACGTATCGTATCCAGACCGGTTTGAGCAAGGGAAAATAAGAGTCATGGAACTTGGACTTGGCGGACATACAGCGTTGATCACGGGCGGAGCAAGTGGGATTGGATTGGCCACGGCACATGGATTTTGCCAGGAAGGATGTTCGGTGATCCTGTGGGACAATTCACCACGAGTGGAAGAGGTTGCACTTGAACTGGCAACGCTTTATGGAATTGAAGTGAAATGGAAGGTGGTGGATGTGGTGGAATTTGAATCGGTAAGAGCTGCAGCTGAAAGCGATTTTAATCGAAGTCAGAGGTTGGAACATGTGGTTCATTGTGCGGCGATTGGGTCGTCAAAATTCGGGTTTCCGTTTACGAATCTTAAGCCTGATGACTGGAAACGGACATTGGAGGTGAATATTATGGGCATGGTGAATGTGGCTCATGCGGTGACTCCACACTTAATGAAATCGAAGAGCGGTAGCGTTGTTTTTCTCGCTTCTGTAGCAGGACAGATGGGGTCTCAGACGGATCCACCATATAGCGCCAGTAAGGCGGCGAATATTAATTTTGCGCAATGTATGGCCAAAGATTTGGCGGGACACGGGATCAGGGTGAATTCGGTATGTCCGGGGATGGTAAAAACGCCACTGAATCGGTCGGTATGGCAATCGTGGAACGACCAGTCGCCTGAGTCGGAAAGGATCAGTTATGATGAATGGGCTGAGCGGAAGATCAAGAGCGTGGTGCCATTAGGCAGATGGCAGACGCCGGAAGACATTGCTTCGATGATTGTATTTCTGTCGTCAGAACGGGCGGGTAATGTGACAGGTCAGACAATCAATGTGGACGGAGGATTTGTGATGCACTGTTAAGCCAGTTTAGGATATCTGCAATTGATGTCAATTGTCGAGGATATGCTTTCCGAGCGGGATTTTAGACTTTGGGATATAAGGCTTGTTCATGTTGATGGCTTGCTGGATGAGCTTGAGGTCAGTGATGTCGGCTTCTGTCATGTAGAGATTTTTCAAGGTTAATATCTCTCACTCCACCTTCACCGCCACTCGCCCTGAGAGCACTGCCAGCCAACGCTTGATGGCGATCACCAGGATAATTCCCACGCAGGTCATGACGAAAAATGTCAGGCCGATATTTAAATAACCCTTCACCACCGAACCAGCCTTGATCATGCCCCAGAATTTGCCGGTGATTTCGGAATAGCCTGCTGTGGTGGTGGTGGTGAGCACGAAAAGCATCGGGAGAAGCGTGACAGGTGCGAATCGGGCCTTGCCGTGATTGATCAGATAGGTGGTGACCAGGCATAATGCAACCACGGCCAGTAATTGATTCGCCATGCCGAACATGGGCCAGATGGATTCGACGGATCCGGACCAGATGAAGCCCGACCAGGCCACGACGATCAGGCCTGTGGAGAGGATCGACGCCGGGAGCCAGTCAAGGTCGCCCAAGGGCTTATAGATTCGGCCCAGTAGCTCTTGCAGAAGGAATCGGCCGATGCGCGTGCCGGTGTCAATGGTGGTCAGAATGAACAGGGCCTCGAACATAATGGCGAAGTGATACCAGTATTTCATCAGCCAGCCCTGACCCGGCAACGCACTGTCGAAAATGCGTGCCATTCCCACAGCCAGAGTCACGGCCCCGCCGGTGCGGCCGTGGAGCGATTCCTGAACCTCTTTTTCCATGGCCACAAGCTCGCCGCCGTGGTCTCCGTGAGGGTCTACGCCGAGAGCGGCGAGGGCGTTGGTATATTGGGGCCGTTTGGCCAGATCAATGTTGATATCATAATACATGGATGAAGGCAGGCTGGCGGCTGCGATCAGGGCCACGATGCCCACCAGGCCTTCAATCAACATGGATCCATAGCCGATCATGCGAATATCAAGCTCATTGCCGACCATCTTCGGAGTGGTGCCCGAGCTGACCAATGCGTGGAAGCCGGAAATGGCTCCGCACATAATGCAAATGAAGACATAAGGGAAAATCGGGCCGTCGAAATAAGGGCCTCCACCATTGGCGAACTGGGAGTTGATGGGTGGAGCCTGAAGCACTGGATTTGCGACCAATACGCCGACGACCAATAATGCAATGGTGCCGATCTTCAGGAAGCTCGAAAGATAGTCGCGAGGGCAGAGCAATAGCCATACAGGAAGGACGCTGGCGATGAACCCGTAGCCGGCAATGGCGGTGATGGTCTGGTTGCGGGAGAGCGAGAAATAGGTTTCCAGAGAGCTCCCGGGAATCCATGCGCCGGCAACAGTTACGCCCAGAACGGCAACGGCCCCGGCAATCGAGGCTTCAACCACTTTGCCCTTGCGGATTTTGTACATATAAAGGCCGACAAATAATGCAATCGGAACGGTACAGGCGATAGTGAAAGTGCCCCAGCTTGAGCCTGGAACCAGCCGCCGGGCCCCTTCAGGCAGGGTCAGGCCTTTGCCTTCTTTGGAGGATTCGAGGGCAGAGGCAGCAGGAACGGCCAGTTGATAGCCTTCATTAAAGACCATTTCCTCGCCGGGTGCGTATTGATAGCGGCTGCCGGGCGGAATTTCGTAAATTTTGGCGACGCCGGGCTGGATGGTTTTGTTGATTTGATTATTGTCGGCAGGCATGACAATCTGAGTTCCAGCCTTCATCTTAACCTCTTCACCACCAAGAGCTTTCACGACCACAATGCCGAGGCCGGCCAATGCAATGACAATGATATAAAGAATGGCCAGAGCGGTGGCCAGACCGGCGGTGGGGCCAAGTTCGTCGAGGGCGATACCGGCCAGGCTGCGGCCCTTGCGGCGGGTGGAGACGAAGAGGACCATGAAATCCTGCACGGCACCGGCCAGACAGACTCCGACGAGGAGCCAGATGAGGCCTGGGAGATAGCCGAACTGGATGGCCAGAACGGGGCCAATCAGAGGGCCTGCACCTGAGATTGCGGCGAAGTGGTGGCCGAAGAGGACCCATCTGTTGGTGGGGTGATAATTTTGGCCGTCGTTGAGTTCGTGGGCGGGGGTGACTCGCGAGCCGTCGAGGCCGGCCACTCTGACGGCCAGGAATCGGCTATAGAAGCGGAAGGCAATGGAGAGGACAGCCAGTGCGCCGATCATGATCCAGAAAGCGTGGGCAGGTTGATTCATGGTCGTTATCAGTGTTGTCGCGAGAATTTGAGTGGGTTGTGGATGCGGGCAAACTTAATATCGCATAAAACATTAGACGAGGCAATTGAGTTGATCGGGAATATTTTTGAGATGCTTTGTTAAACCGGAGCTGGAACGACTTTGATTTTGCGGAAGGCGATCATCGAAATGGCAAGACAGAGCAGCGATATTGCTCCTAGAACGATACAGGTGATTAAAAAGAAATTCAGGAGTTGGTTGGGCGGGCCGAAATAATTGCGGCAGATCATGACAGCCACATAACCGAGATATCCGAAGGCGTCGGCCAGATACATGAGGTAGCCGATATTTCCCTTGTCGCGGGTCATGGCCAGAAATCGTTCGAAGATGGTGGTATGAACAGAGACATATGGCAGATATAAGCCGAGGCCGAGCAGGACCATCAGGGTGAAACCATCGCGAATCAGGCCTTGATGCCAGCCGATGGTCGCGATGATGATGAGTAGTGAGCCAATCATGGAATTGGCAAGCGCGAGAAAAAATGCTAACCGGTTGTTTTGAATTAAAATGAAAAGACCGCTTGAGAGCATGACAAACAGGGTGACATAGAATTCAGAGCGAGTGAAGACAGAGGGTTGTCCAGTGGTGCCCAGATCTTTCCATAATTCTGTTGCGAAATCGGCTCTGATGCTGCGCAGGACGGTGATCAGGAGGTAGCAAATCATGAGCGGAATGAGGCCGGCAGAATATTTCCGGAAGAATTCACGGCGATCATTGCGATTCATTGGAGGGCGATGGTTGCGAGCTTTTTGATCTTCAGCGGATGGAGCAGGAATTTTCGAGAGCATCCAGACGAAGAAAAAGACGGGAACCAGAAATATCAATCCAGCCACGGCGGGCATTGAGATTTGATCGACACCCATTTTCATTAAATATCCACCCACGGATTTGGTCATTCCATCGGCCAGAATAAAGCTGGCGCAGAGGCCAGCGGTGAGGGCTTCCGTATTGCGCCGACCTTCGAGAAAACCAACGACCAGGCCAAAGACCATCCCGAGACTTAATCCATTGAAAAACAGCATGATTGCATTATAAGGTGCAGGTATGACAGCGAATAAAATCAGGGAGAGTTGTGCAGCCAGAATCAAGGCGAGAATTCCTCTGGAACGATGCTCTGGATTCAATTCGGAAACGACTTTTACGCCAATAAACTTCGAGATCATATAGCCGAAGACCTGGGATGTGACCAGGATGGTTTTAAATCCGAGTCCACTATAGGTCATGCCTTCAAAGCCTGCGGCGGTGAATGGCTTGCGAAATGCATACATACAGAAATACGTGCCAAAAGCGGCCACGACCGACCAGACTGGCAGCCATCTGGCTGGAATGGGATGGTTTTCAGGATGTATTTCTGATGATGCAATTGGCGAATTCATGGAATTAGTTCTGGGTGATTACGAATGGTTCGAGGTCAGTGCGAAAGTCTTCGAAATCCAGCGTTTTCATGTCGGTGACTTTGCCCATGTCGTCGTATTTACGTAAAATCACTGCCGATTGATAGAATGGATGTGCTTCAAACTGGCGGCCTTCTTCATTGGTCATAGGGCCTCCCTGAAGCCCCAGGCTTTGTTGAGAGGCTTCTGAGAGACTATCGTAATAACCAGATTCTTTCCAGCATAAATAACGCTTGGCGGCCACATGCAATCGGACAGGCTCAACTACATCGGGTTTAAACAGCTTTCTCAAACGATTCGCACCGAGGGTTTCATGGTGGGCATCCACACCTTGATCGGCAATATTTTCGCCCAGATCATGCACCAGATGTCCATAATCGTGGAGCAGGCAGGCGGCGACAATGGCAGGAATTTCGCCATTCTGGCGGGCAAATGTGGCGCACTGGAGAGCGTGCTGCGACTCCGTTACGTCTTCGCCATAAGTCTGATGACCGCGCTCATAGTATAATGCAAAAATCTGGCTGACGATTTCAGAGGAATTCATGTTGCTATGGTCTTTTTCTTTCAATGGGTCTGGTTGATG
>CAMCFM010000264.1 GCA_945874095.1 Candidatus Kuenenia stuttgartensis | reverse complement strand
ACCAGCCAACCAGAATCAAATGCGAAACCGGTCTGCCAAGTCTCTTTTCCGATTCTTCAAGTAGTTTTCCCATCAGCTTGGGATCGTCCAAAAACGGCTTGGAGTATCGACTTGATCCTGAACCGAGCTGCATGGTGATGCACGGCAGTAGCTCCGAAAGTCCGCTCACAGCCTGTTCCGGAATCCAGTCGCCACAATGAAATGCAATCACAAGCGGAATCGGTGTTTTCGACTTTTCCTCAGCCAGTTTTTCGGGAATAAACAGACGCCCCAGCGAGAGATTTTCACGTTTTCCGGGCGGATTTATTTTTGTCAGACGTGGGTGATCCCGCAGATGCTCTACCATCGGCGAAGGGTTCTGAAGCGATTGCGCCTTAATTGCAATCGAAAGATTCAAACCTATCAAGAGTAAGCAGATCGTACGAGTTTGCATTTTAGCCAGCCCATGTTGCAATCAGGTAAAACGCTTGATCAAAGCTCCGTAGGCCCGTCTCCACCGCCGGCTTTCAAGGCTTCCCACTCATCCCAACTGTACAGGACCTCGCGGGCTGACCCTGACTTATATTCGCCCACGATCCCGTCCTCATACATGTAGTCGATCAGACGTGCTGCACGGCCATAGCCTATCCCCATGGCTCTTTGAAGCAAAGATGTGCTTCCACGCTGCTCGCGAATCACCACCTCAATGGCTGATTCATAAAGCTCATCACGCTGCTTGAGTGCATCAGCACCCTTGCCGGCCCCCCCGCCCTTCATCTGAAGCTGAACCAGTTCCTTGGAAAATTCCTGAGGATATTGCGACAGATAATCGCACACGCTGGTCACTTCCGCATCGGAAACGTAAGTACCCTGACTTCTCACCAAATGGCTCGTTCCAGGTACCAGGAAGAGCATGTCACCCATGCCCAGAAGGCGGTCGGCACCCATTTCGTCGAGAATCACGCGACTATCGCCACGACTCGTCACCTGAAACGCGATCCGAGCTGGCAGGTTGCCCTTGATCAAACCTGTAATCACATCCACAGTCGGCTTTTGCGTCGCCAGGATCAGGTGCATCCCCACAGCACGGGCCTTTTGAGCGATCCGCACAATGTGGTTTTCCACCTCTTTCGGGGCCGTCATCATCAGGTCCGCCATTTCGTCGGCGATGATCACAATATAGGGCATATAGATCGGGATGCGGGCCTGCTCGGCCTCGTCTTCCGGACGCAGGCGAGCATAGATCTCATCAGCACCCAACATATTATAAGTCTGAATGTTACGAACACCCACCCGGGCCAGGAATGCATACCGTTCGTCCATCTTCTCGCAGGCCCAGGCCAACATGCTCTCGGCCTTTTTCATGTCGGTCACAACCGGGTGCATCAAGTGCGGAATCTGTTTGAACTGCGAGAGTTCCACCATCTTCGGGTCGATCAGCAGGAGCTTGACTTCGTCTGGCCGTTTGGTCATCAAAATCGAGATGATCATGGCGTTCAGACAGACCGACTTACCCGTCCCGGTTCGGCCAGCAATCAGCAAGTGTGGCATATCCGCGAGGTCATAGGCCAGCGCCGAACCCTTCACGTCCTTGCCAAGGAACAGAGGAATCTTCATTCTGTTCATACGTTCGCCAAGGCTGTTGATAATCTCAGTCAGCTTGACGACGCCTCGACGCTCGTTCGGAACTTCAATCCCCACGGTACTTTTGCCAGGAATCGGGGCTATGATCCGCACGCTCGGAACGGCCAGGGCTCGCGCCAGGTCGTCAGCCAGTCCCACAATTCGGCTCACCCTAAGTCCTGCCTCAAGCTCAATTTCGAACTGGGTGATGACTGGTCCAGTGTCAATTTGAACCACACGCACCTGGTGACCAAATTCTTCGATCGTCTGCTCGATCACCTGAGCACGTTCCTGGAGACGATCCTCATTTTCCTGGATGGCGGCCACTGGCTGTTCGAGGATACTGAACGGAGGGAGCAAGTAATTCGAGTTTTTCGGAGGTTGCTGGGGCACAGGAGCAGTGGTTTTGGGCTGATTGGCAGAGGGCATTCCTGCTGGCAACGCTGGACCACTTAAAGCCGTCTGGGGTAAAGAGTTTTTCATCCGAGCCGCTGTTGCGAAGTTGGGCGATGGTGCGGCAATGGAGGCTTTTTCCATAGGTGCCCTTGAAACCGGTGTCGCTCCCCTCGGTGCTGGCGTTGCGACAGCTCGGCCATCGGTGGAACGAGGCTTACTTGGAAGCCTGAATTTAAGTTTTTGGATAAAACTCGACCAAAATGCAGGCCAGCGGAGCAAGCCATTGATTTCGGCAACTGGCCAGAGGATTAAAAACTCCCAAGCCAGGTTAAGGCCGACCAAGGCACAGGCGACGATTGCCAGACTGGCCCCGAATTTTCCAAGATGCTGTTGTGCGTAAAGGCTTGCAGCGGCGCCGATATAACCACCTGGACCAACAGGCGTACAGGGTTTCAGGTCAGGCGTCCAGCGAGCGATTCCAGCAGCTGTGGCAAGCATCAAAGGCGGGAGCCCTGACATGCCCCAGCCCCAGCTTGCAAACGGACGTTGACGGAAAACCAGAAGGGTGACGGATCCTGCGCCCAGAATCGGTATCCAGACACTCCAGCCCACCGTTTCCATCATATGGTGTGCAATCACAGCACCCACTGGCCCGCAAGGGTTTGTTGCGATGGTGTTGGCAGGTGAAACAGACTTTGTGGGAGGGTCGGCAGGGTCGAAACCAACGATGGACAGACTCACAAAAGCCACGGCAAAGGCCAGGCTGAGAGTCCCACCATATCGGGATAGGCCTTGATGATTCCACATCCTGTGTGACACCTGATTAGGAACGCGGATTCACGAGATTCGACGGATGGAATCATTCCATACGGAATTACTGGTTATGGGCTATCACCTTAAACGAAATCGACGTAATCAAAAAGACCGAATTGGATGGAATCTGGGTCGTGTAGAACGTGAGGACACCTGAAGATATCAAGTGCCCCCCTTGCTCTATCTATATTAGTCAGATGTGGTTAGGTCGTACGTCTGACCATAATCACCATCAAAATCTTCGGCTGGAACCACGTTGTTGGCTGGATCAAGATAGATCTTGTCCTGCATGATCTCCTGAATCACGATTTGAAGTTTGTCGTTCGTCTTCAAATCGACATAAGGCCTTGCGCCCTGGTTCACTTCGATGAGTCGCTTCTGAATCAAAGTGGCCAACTTGAAGCGGCCACCAACTTTGTTGACGATCGCGTCTTCTTTCAGCTCTTCGATCATGGAAGTCAGGCTCCTTGTGAGATCAGATCAGTCCAGTGAGCGACCAGTTCGTTCACGGTTTGATCCAAAAATTCATTGATTATCTGATAGTCGTACCAGTGAGCTTCCGCTATTTCCTGGCGGGCGTTTTCGAGTCGCTTCTGAATCACCGATTCCGAATCCGTACCACGCCCCCTCAACCTTGCTTCCAGTGTAGCAATGTCAGGGGCATGAATGAAAACGAAAACCGCCTCGGGCATCCGTTCTTTAACTTGGGCGGCCCCCTGAACGTCGATCTCAAGGATCACCAGTCCACCTTGATTGATCTGGTCCATTACCGGCTTAGATGGGGTTCCGTAAGCATTTCCATGCACTTCAGCCGATTCGAGCAGGTTGCCTTCAGTTCGCAGCTTTTCGAATTCTTCTCGACTCAGGAAAAAATATTCCACCCCATGCGTCTCTCCTGGTCGAGGAGTTCGCGTAGTCGCTGAGATCGACACGTAGGGAGAGACTCGCGGATCGTCTGCAAGGCGCTTCACGACCGTGCTTTTGCCTGTACCTGAAGGCCCTGAGATGACCATCAAGCGGCCTTTGATCGAGCCAGTAGCACTTCTATCCGAGTCGCGAGCGGTCATCAAATCGTGGCCCTGAGTTTGCCCGGGGTTCATTGAGCAGAACGTAACAGTTTAGCCGTTATTGTTCTCAGGTCAAGCTCGAACCGGCTCTCAATTGTCATGATCGAGCCGGATTCACCCACGTATCTACTGAATCGGTTGGGTATTAGAGCTGTTTACTTAAGACTTTGACTGGATCAGGAAATTCCCCACTCTAAAGCCCAATGGGCAAGACATTTGAACAGTCTTGCCCATTCTCACAGTGCGTTGTTGGGTTTGATGATGGAGCCTAAAGGATAGATTCATCCTCTATGCCACCAATCCGGCTTTCAAGCCTCGGGCTCAATTCATGACCGGCAAACGTCTGCGGGGGATTGATACCCTGACTAAACCTGTGGGTTGTGTTGCATTCGGTACCGAAGCAATTGATGCAGATTGCATCTTTTCCGCTTTCATGGCCTGACGTTCTTCAGCTCGTCGAGTTCTATCTGAAACGGTCTCTAAAACCTTCCCTGTGGCTCTATCAAGTATCTTGAACGTATCATTCTGCCTCAGGCTAACCAGTTGGAAGCTCGAGTACTCGGAATTACCGCTCGGGTCTGCACCGATCTGGTTGATTTTCATGCCGCCGAGTACAAAATCGGTCGCATTCCACAAGACTTTCTTGGCTTGCAAGTCGATCACCGATATTCGGCCAGATCTTTCACGCGAAGGAGCCAGAATCAGTTCTTTCGTAGAATCGCCTTGCACATTGACCGTTTGAACGACGAAACCATTACGCAGATTTGATGCAACCTGGCCTCCCAACTTAGTCGATTGCCCAGTGCGAGCATCCACAATGAAGGCCATCGGTTTGCCAGTTTTGGTGATCAACACATAATCCGGTGTCGTATCATTATTGACATCAAATGTAGAGAGCGTGAAGCCACCATGATAAGACTTCGGCATTAACTGAGTCTGCCACAGTGCCGAATGGGTGCCCGTACGGTTCATGCGGATGGAATTGCCTTTCACAATCAGACCTGAATCTATTTTAGAGAGAACCAGATTCAGATTCGTATTCACCACAACACCGTTGATCAACTGCACAGGATCCGTCTTGCCTGAAGTTGGGTCAAACGCCGAAGTCACACCGCCTGAAAATTGTGAGCCTTTCTCCGAGACTACAAAAGTTTTTAGCGGTTCAACATACAGGTATCCAATACCGGAATAATCGGTATTAAATCGATAACGACCGTTTTGATCGGTTGTGGCAGTTGCAATCAGCTTATCGTCATCAGAGTACAATTCGACCGTAACACCGGGTAGTGCTTTCGGAGTGGTTGCGGATCGCAATGCTGCCTGATTGATGCTGCCGGCGGACTGATAAAGCCCACCAATTGATTGGGCGCTAGCAGTGGAATTACTCGAAAATACAGTCCCGCCGCCAGCATGATCATAATTTGGATTAGAACCGCCATTGGTGCCGTTCGAACCAGTACTGCCATTATTGGAATTCCGATTACTGTAGCTTCCACATGGAGGATTCCATGATGCACCGGAACCATATTTGCCAGCCGACCCACCAGCTCCGGGAGATGACGAATTACCTGTGATATTTGAAGACCCAGTTGGGGAATTTAATGTTCCGCCTTGCTGGTAAATACCACCTCCAAAAGCACCGCCACCAGATCCACCACTACCAGCATTACCACCATTTTCTCGCTGAGTGTCGTATGGCGCATCGCATGCTGATTGTTTTCCTGAACAAGATCCATTCTGGCCATTTCCGCCATTCCCACCATTTTGTCCATAAACGTAATTTCCAGTGACCGAACTATTAGAAAGCAGGTTTAAGGTCCCGCCTGCCATGAAAATGCCACCACCATAGCCCGAGGCACCGTTTGAGCCATTCCCGCCATTGGCAGCATGACCATTGGCAGTGCCAACGCTATTTCCTCCAGCCGCAGCCTGCCCCGTATAGCCAGCAGAATTCCCACTCACACTGGTGTTGTTCAATGTTAATGTACCTGAGTTTAAGTAAATGCCGCCACCAGATCCGGCATTTACCATGTTTCCATCAGTAATTTTTATGTCTTGAAGTACAAGAGTGCCTGAGCCGCCTACATACAAAGTTCTTGTATACCAGCCCTGAATGGTGGCAGTTCCGGCGGTACCGATAATGGTGAGGGAATCGCTGCTTGGAACAGATGTTACAAGTTGCCCAGCCCCACTATTCAATATATAATTCGAAGTACTTGGCAGCATGATCGCCATCGAATTGTTATTGGAATTGCCATTCATCCAGGTCTGGCAATATTCAACAGCATTCCTTAGAGATCCTGAGCCACTTGTATTTGTAAAATAACTGATTCCGCTTGGGCCATTCTGGCTTGAGCTGTTATTATTATCGGTGTTCACAGCAAGCTCGAAAGCATAGTCATTGCCACCGGCATTGGCACTGTTGCCAGAGCATGTGATGTAATAACTTGATGCATAAGAGGTGTTCGCAAAGAAAGCGATCGCTCCGCCCACTCCATTGGATGTATTTGTGATTGTATTATTCGAGAAAGTGATCACACTCTGATCATTCACAGACGTTCCAACTTGAGCACAGATTCCAGCCCCATAAGCAGTTCCACCACCACTACCGACCAGCTGGTTTCCACTGATTGTGGTCGTATAGGACGTTCCACCATTAAAATTTATCGATGTTCCAGTTGCATAAATCCC
>CAMCFM010000263.1 GCA_945874095.1 Candidatus Kuenenia stuttgartensis | reverse complement strand
AATCGGTTCGACCTCAAGGGGATCGAGCTTCAAACTTCGACCAAAAGCGTTCCTTCGATGATTCGGGCCGATTCTCCAGTATCACCAGCCACGAACAGCCCGAACCTGAGTCGAGCCAATCGGGATGCTTTGACTGAAATCGAAAATTTGTCCTGACGGCATCGGCTACAGGCTGCGAGAAAACTCGAAGCTCTGAAACTCGATCAGGGCGATGTGGAAAATAAGAAAACAGCATGACCACGCCATCCTTGCGTGGTCATTTTGTTTAGTCATTCAGCCGGTATTGCGCTGCTTAACGTTGATGTCTCATGGAGACAGCAGGGCACCGGTCGAGAATAAGTCGTCGGTGATGATCAGCCGAAGATCGCGGCGACATACCAGTACGAGCCGTTCGAGGCGAGGCCGATTCCGACGCGAGTCGCACCCGAGAACATATTGGCTCTATGGCCAGGTGAGTTGACCCACATGCCGATGGCATTTGCGGGAACAGGTGTCATGGCCAGATTTTCCATACCGAGATTGGAATGGACGAGTGCGTTTCTGGCAGCGCAATTGCTGGCGACACCATTTGCAGAAGCCGAAAGATTGGGGCAATAGGCCAAAGCATGAAGTCCGACAGCCGCTCGCTGGGCATTCATCGTGGCAAGCACTCCACCGTCGCCGTAATCATAGGCAACTGGCTGAGCCGGAGAGGCCGCCTGAGCAGGAGCTGGCTGGAGCTGGGTTTCGACAGGGACGGCTGGTTGGGCAGCAACAGCTTCGGCAGCTTGAGGCTGGGTTACATAGGTATAACCAGCGGGCAGAGTATTGTAGGTATAGGTCTGGTTGACCATCGCACGACGGGCCATCAAGGGCCAGAAAGCAATTTGTCCAACAAACGCACGACGGGGTAAATTACGACTCATACTGATGATATCTCCTTTGGGTAGCAGAAACGAATCGAGGGAAGATCTTGAAATGAAGTTCAGAATAATCAACAGGATACCGATCCATCGAAATCTGGGCATGTGAACATACGTCAGATATTATGGTTTGGTACTGCTGTTTATATCTTCAAATGGTTCAAGTACTCGACGACTTACACGTCCCGGAAGCCAACGAAGTCCGATATCCAGATCCCTTGAGAGACTGGTGTGTGACGGGTTTCATTCGCCTGTCTTTCTGATTCAAGTCGATCGGATGAAGGACTTTGCAAGTAGCAGAATCAGAAAAGTAGAACGTGCATGGGTCTAGACTCCTACAGGGGACAATAGGTCCAGGAAGTCTTCCTTGATAGTTCGATCAAGTCATTCCAAAGTTGACTTGGACCGATTCGTTGTGCATTCCTAGCTGAATTCCTGAAAGACAAGTGAGGGGTTGAGTAACCCGCGATGGATTCCTCCTTCGCACAAGCGGGCCAATACAAGGATGAATTCGGCGATCGGCCGAGACGTCGGAACCAAGTTGAGCGAATGCCCGTTTGGTATGCTGGTAAGTTAATCAGCGCAATGACTGAAAACAACCCCTAAAATCGTCACTTCCAGAAACTGGTTCTGTGTCTGACTAATGTTATATCTTGTTTTCAAGTGTTCAAACCGGTCGAAAAATTTTGGAAAATTTTTTGACAAAGATGTTTTGTTCGACACCAGCACCACACAGAATCAATCATTCTTTCTGATGATTTTGTTTTATGTTCTAGTAAAACCACGTTTTTAAGCCATTTTCATCGGGTTGTGACGATCCATCAATCCGTTCGCCACTCATTCACTCACAATCGATTTCGTCGTTCTCATGAATCATCGCCCTTAACCAACACTTATATCATTGTATAAGTTGCTGTATATACTTAAATTTTACTTTTGTAGTTTAGGAAGATCCCCATGATCATGTGGCTTTCTTCATCTAAAGTTTCTGGCACACGCATCAACAACATGCTCTCGGTGGATCGTAAGAATGACTGATAGCACGCGAACACCCCGGAGCGAGAGAAAGAGCTTTGGATATCAAACTAACCCGCAGTGCGAGCAAGGGCCGCATTACTGAATAACCAGTCGAGCAAAATACACTAGAATTCCGTATGTTGCACTCAACAGCATGACTTCTGAGACGTGCGGCCCTTGCTCGCGCTGCGGGTTAGTTTGGCGGGCGAGCCAGATCAAGACGCGCGGCCCTTGCTCGCTGATCTCTGTCCCTTGGCTGGCCAACATTGATTTTAGAAAAGCATTAATATGATATATGCTTTTATGAGTTTATCTACATGTCTGTGTAATTTCATATGATAAAAATTAACATTATATATCACTTATATGTTTATATAGTAATATTAAGTTATTCTTATATGTCATGTTTGAACCTTCATATTTGACGTCCAATCCAATCGTTTTAGCTGGAGCCCGAAGATCACGGTTTTCCAGATCTATGGATATACGGCGGACATGCTCAATGCCCCCTCATTCCTTATAAATGGGGTAGTTTGCTATGGAGTCTCCTACGGAGCCCAAAAGATCACTGGCTCGGGGTTTATGGATGTCCTGAGGACATGACTGGTGCCGCCCGCCTACCCAACAATCTTGACTTGACGGAGCAATAGATTCAGCCACAAATCACACTGATTCAATGATTTACAAATACATAACACCTTGATTCCAGCCGGTTGGGCACGATCCGTTTCGAATTCTGTCGACGCCCTCCGTCTCGTTCAGTTAGAATCAGTGAGTAACCCAGTCGCTGTCGATCCGCGCCTGACGATTTCATCTATAAGGGAGGCTCACGATATACCACGATGTCTATGATCACCACATTCTCGCGCCGGCAATGGATCAGGCTTTCCGCCTCGGCTGCCATCGTCCTGCCAACCAGTTCACGAGCATTCGCGCAGTCGTCTACAGCCACGCGTGATGAAGTGATGGCGAAGGCCGTCGGCTTCCTGAAATCTCGACAAGGTGAAAATGGTGGATGGTCCACCCAGCGCGAGCCCGGGATCACCGCTCTGGCGGTTGCCTCCATGCTCCGCACTGGTATAGTTTCGCCGAATGAGCCTACCGTTAAAAAAGCACTCGCCTATCTCGAGAAATTCCTCGACCGCGAAAACGGTGGATTCCCCTCAGCGGCTCACGCGAATTACACCACTTGCATCTCTTTACTGGCGTTCAAAGAAGCCAACGCCGACGGCCGATACAATGACGCCATCGCCAAGGGTCAGGCCTTCCTGAAAAAGATGCAGTGGGACGAAACCGAGAATCGGCCACGCACCGACGCTTATTTTGGTGGAGCCGGCTACGGCGGTTCGAACAGTCGTCCAGACCTCTCCAATACGTCCTATTTTATTGAGGCTCTGCGCGACACCGGCCTGCCAGCCGACGATCCTGCCCTTCAGAAGGCCTTGATCTTTGTCTCGCGGTGTCAGAATTCAAAGTCAGAGTTTAACGATCAGCCCTGGGCCGAAAAGGTCAACGATGGCGGCTTTATCTATACAGCAGCCAACGGCGGCCAAAGCATGGCTGGTGGAGATGCCGACAAAGGTTTCAGGAGCTATGCCGGGATGACCTACGCTGGTCTCAAAAGCATGATTTACGCCGGCCTGACCAAAGGCGACCCACGGGTTGAAGCGGCCCTTGGGTTTATCCGGAAGAATTACTCTGTCGATGAAAACCCCGGGATGGGTCAGCAGGGCCTGTATTACTACTATCACACCTTTGCCAAGGCTCTCTCGCTGCTAAAGGTGGATACGATTACGGATTCGAAAGGCAAAGTGCACGAGTGGAGATCAGAGCTGATCGCAGCCCTCGCCAGCCGTCAGAAAGCCGATGGATCGTGGACCAACCCTGCCGACCGCTTTCTTGAAGGCGATCCAAACCTCGTGACAGCCTATGCCTTACTGGCCCTGAGCCACGCGCGTAAGGGTTAAGGGGCTGGTCGGGAACAACTTTCAGGTTTTGGGCTGATTTAGTTTTTCTGGCAACCGGCCAGAGATTCTGGCAGCCCATTTCCATTTTCCATTTGGGATGTCTCCGGAGCAAGAAATCTACGACCATGTTTTTGGGCTCCGGAGGAGACACCTAGTTAATAGCAAAGTCCTGCTGGAAACAAATCTACGACCATGCATTTAGGCTCCGGAGGAGACACATCCGGCATGCCCTAGACACAAGATTGTTTCCATGTAGGCTACCCAAAAGCCAAAGCACGCCATATCAGGGGATATGGCCTACATAATACCTCAACCAAAAGCACGCCATATCAGGGGATATGGCCTACATAAAACTTTATTTTTAAGAGATTACGAATCGTTGTTGCGCTCTGCCCAAACTCTCCGATTTTCAGAATGAGGGGGATATTAGCAGAATGTTTTGAGAATTCGTCAAGATTTGAGCTTGACGTAAATCCCCATCTTGGCACAATCCCTCATCGACAGAACAAGATTCTCTCAGGACAAAGGCCGGTGGTGATCACCGGATAGTGACCTGAAACGCTGCTGTCCCGAACTCCGGATGGATCCGGAACAAGGCTGTGGTGGGAGAGATCTGAAAAAGTCTGTTGGTGTCGTCTCCCTGTCCAAAGCGAAAACTGTTCCTACCGATCAGTTTATCACTTACTGGATATGCGGTTACGACAGATTCAGGATCTTGGGATCAAAAAATCAAGGAGGAGCCCTACCGTGAAATACTTTGTCTCACATCTCGCTAAAGCGGCCTGGTTCACTGCGGTTGCGTTCCTGCTTGGTATCAATCTAACGGCATCGGCCGGCCAAGTCTCGAACTTTCAGCTCACGCCGCTGCCTGGTAACAATGGCCTCACCATTTTTCAGGCCGATGTTCAGCCCGCATTTTCAGTGGTACCTTCCGACCCGAATGCTAGCCCTTTGAAGGTGCTTGATGGGTCGTCCGGATTCAATCAGAAAAACATGACGGTTTTATTGGGCAATGGCGATGGGGTTCAGCAACTCGTCATGCTGTTTGGTGTTGAACCAAGCCGCGACACGGCGGGCAAGATCACCGGTTTCCAGCCGATTCTCGACTCCCAAGGCAATCCTGACCCGGGCTTGGCTTCGAACGGAATCGTGAAGTTCTCGCTCGATCTCGACCCGAATTTCACGGGCACTCTGAACTTGATCCCGACCCCCACATCGGCATCCACCTTCAGCCTATCGGCACTGACCCTGCCACCGACAAGCCCAAGCTCTGCTGAAAACACCACACCAGTCACTACTCCAACCACTCCTACCGTACCGATCACTCAAGTGCCTGAGCCTGTCTCCATGGCATTGTGGATCACCGGTATGGGCCTTGGCACTCTGCGAGCCATCCGCTATCGCCGCAATCGCCAGAACCTTGCCTGATCCGCTGGTTCCATACGCCTGAATCGCTACCAAAACAGTTCGACCATGCTCAAGCCTTTTGGCAGATTGAGCATGGTCGATTGGCATTTATGGGGCGATCTGCATAAACTAAGTCATCGATGGCAAGTGATGCATTCAGGCAACTCTTGATTTCAAGATCTCCCATCAATTCTTGGTCTGAATGATTTGTGGAATGGAAAGGCTGGACTGGCGATGGAAATCCTGATCACTCAAGAACAGATTCAATCACGTATTGCAGAACTTGCACGCTCGATTGAAGCCGACTATGAAGGCCGCCCACTCTCTTTGATCGGCGTCATGACCGGCAGCCTGATGCTGCTGGCAGATCTGGCCCGCTCGATCCAGTTGCCGTCCCGCGTGGGAGTGATTCAGGCAGGCAGTTATCGTGGTCCCACCACGGTGGGTGGGGCACTTTATATCAACGATACTTTTCTGCCAGATGTGGCCGGCCGCGATGTGATCATTCTCGACGACATTCTCGACACAGGTCACACCCTCTCCGCCTTGAAGGATCTGATCGCCCAGCGCGGGCCCAACTCCGTGCGAACAGCCGTTTTATTGCGCAAGATTGGTCGTCAGGTTGTGCCCATTGAACCTGATTACACCGGTTTTGAGATTCCCAACCGATTCGTGATCGGCTATGGGCTCGACTTCAACGACGATTACCGCCATCTGCCGCACATAGGCGTCCTGGCGGAAGATCCTGAATGATTTTTGCTGGTTAGTGGGCGATCAATTCAGCCATGCCAGAGTCGCGTTCAGACAGGTGGCAAAACCGACCCAGACGGCATAAGGCATGATCAGGAATGAGGCGGGCCGGTGTTCGCTCCAGCCGAGCCTGATCCATGCCAGAATGAAGATTTCCAGGACGATGATTTCAGCCAGCCCAAGCCAGAGCAGGCCCGCCCCAAAAAACAGGATCGGCCAAACGGCATTGAGTGTGATCTGAACTACGAATATCGTTCTGAGCTTGTGATTCACGCCCGGTTTCATGGATTTGAGAGTGGCTGAATCCATCAGACCCATGCTGATACCCATCAGCGTGTAAAGCGTGGACCAGACGGGCCCAAAGATCCAACTGGGCGGGTTCCATGATGGTTTGTTCAGAGCCTGATACCACGGACCAAGCCCCACGGCCGTCCCAATCCCTCCAATAATTGCAGCCAGAAAGCTGACGCCAACCCAGAAAAGACATCGAGCAAAAGTGTTCATTTGGAGTATCCCAAAAGTGGTAATTCGGTTCGTATCGTAAATTG
>CAMCFM010000262.1 GCA_945874095.1 Candidatus Kuenenia stuttgartensis | reverse complement strand
CTTCCAACGTGCGTGATCTGGGGTTCGATCATGTACCTTTATTACCCCCATGAGAATCACTGGGTGCGCGTTTATATGGCGGCCGGGATCATGACCGGCTATATGTCGCACCTGTTCTGTGACGAATATTTTAGTATAGAAAGTTTCCCTAACCTGCGTGTGAACAAGGCTTTTGGCACGGCCATGAAGTTCTGGTCGGACAAGCTGTTTTCGACCTTGCTTTGTTATGTGATTCTAGGGCTTTGCGTGAAGCAGGTTTCCGATGTGTGGCCGAAGGGGAAAGATGGCCAGTATATCGCCATCGGGCAACCATCGGAGTCGGTGGACCGAGTCACTGCGATTGCGAAAAACCGGGTCCAAACAGCGTACAGAACCGTAAAGATGAAGGGCATCATCGGATGGATCGGAGAGCTTCTAAGTTCGGCAAAAACAACGGTTTCTGACAAGGTTGACATTGTTCGTGAGAACGGGTTGACGAAAGATGGGTTAAAGACGACTTATACAGAATTCAAGCAGGAAACGAAGAAAATCGCGGGTAAAAATGAGACGATTGGGACGATTAAGCAGTTGGCAGTGGAAGCGAAATCGACCGTGGGCGATCAGGTGAAAGTGGACAAAGAGGTGGGAGCAGGCAGGCCTTTACAGAATCCTGAATTGACGAAATCAGTCGCATCAGGGCATGAAACCACAGTGGCAGAAGAGGCGCCCGTATCGCACAAAACATCTTCAGAAGTAGAGGTTTACAAGCCTCGGAAGCGTTCAAATGTACCGTCTGACGACAGTTCCACCCGCGTGATCGCCCGCCAACCTGCGGATAGCTCGCGTACGACCGATGGACGCATTTCGAATCGGCGAACATCAGGCCAGCCTCGCTAACGACGGGGGCTTTTTTGGGCCCAACGGCGATTCATAATGATTGAATCGATAGGATGTTATGTAGGCCCGGTCCCCTGACCGGGCGGGTTTTCGCCCTTTCAATCAATACGCCTGTAAAGCAATATAAAAAACAATTTGCGTCGTTCTTAAAAATAAAACCAAAGCCCGCCATGTCAGGGGACATGGCCTACATAAATCCGCTTCTGAGCGTGATTAGGGGTTAGTACGCCGAAACCGGGGGCTAGCGCCCTGCGGCCAGGTGACTTACGTCCCGGTTGGTTTTTTAAAAACAACGCAGAATGATCAAGACTTCCTCTGAAAAATCACCACCCGTGCAATCCCTCCAAGATCTTTCCTCACGCCTTGAAAGGCCCATTCGGCACTCTCGGAATATTCTGACTCTAACTTAGCGGCCTGATCGTGGCCTATCTCTATGAGCACAGTTCCCTCAGGGGCGATCCTAACTGCTGCCTGGCGCAATAATTCGCGGACCAGTAGAAGTCCGTCGGGGCCTCCGTCAAGTGCTGAAACTGGCTCATATTTCTGGACAGTTGCGTCTAATCCGGCGATGTCCAATGTGGGAATATAGGGCGGGTTCGAGATGATAAAATTGGGCCGTTCATCGGCCTTTAAAGGCTCCAGAAGACTTCCGTTACGTATCTCAATACGATCCTGAAAACCATGTTTATGGATGTTTCGGCTTGCAACTCCCAACGCTTTCGTGCTTTTGTCGATCGCAATAAACCGGGCTGTTGCGTGATGTCTGACACACGCCACGGCAATGCAACCACTTCCTGTGCCTACATCTACGCAAAGTGGCGATTCCAGATCTTTGGCAAGCTCCAGAAAAGTCATGACTAGAATTTCGGTGTCGGGCCGAGGGATCAAAACGTCTGGACCGACCTCAAAATCCAACGAATAAAATTCCTTGTGGCCTACCAGATACGCCACAGGTTCGCCCGCCGAACGCTTTTTGACCAACTCGCGGAACGTCGCACGGCCCAGCCCACCGACTTCCTCGTTGATGTTCATATAAAGCTTAACACGCTGCCAGTCAAGAGCTTTGGCAAGCAGAATTTCCGACTCCAGCCGCGGGCTATCCGAGCCGTGGCGGGTCAAAAAATCGGTCGTCCAGCGCAGGAGTCGACCAACTGTCCAAACCTCTTCCTCAGCTTGATCTGGTGTCATAGCTCACCACCAAACTGCTCGCGACGGTCGTGGTCGATCAAGCCCATTGTCAATGGGTCCATATCGCCCAGAACGATTCGGTCGAGGTTATAAAGGGTCAGCCCGATCCGGTGATCGGTCATCCGGTTCTGTGGAAAATTATAGGTCCGAATCCGCTCGGAACGATCCCCTGAGCCGATCAGTCCACGCCTGGCTTCCGCCCGTTCCACATCCACTTTGGTGCGAAGCTGGTCGTAGATCCGGCTACGAAGGATCCGCATCGCCTTGGCCTTGTTTTTATGCTGGCTGCGTTCGTCGCGACAGTTCACGACCACACCCGTAGGCAAGTGCGTGATGCGTACGCCCGACTCTGTCTTGTTCTGGTGCTGCCCGCCTGGGCCACCGGCTCGCATGGTGTCCACCTGAAGGTCTTCCGTGCGAATTTCCACTTCCACTTCTTCCGGCTCGGGCAGAACGGCGACTGTGGCCGCTGAGGTGTGGATCCGGCCCTGAGTTTCAGTGACCGGAACTCGCTGAACGCGGTGCCCGCCGCTCTCAAACTGAAGGTTGCGGAGGGCGCCCTCGCCGGTCACGCTGAACGAGGCTTCGCGAAATCCACCGAGTTCGGTCGGTTCGATCTCAAGGGTTTCGAACTTCCAGCCCTTGATTTCACAATATCGGCGATACATGTCGAAAAGGACACGGACGAAGAGGGCGGCTTCGTCTCCACCAGTGCCGGCCCGAATTTCGATGATCAGGGCGCCGTTACGATCGGCCCCAACCTGGGCATCGTAGACCAGATTTCTGAGGGTCGCGATGGCTTCTTCCTGCTTGCCCCTGAGTTCTTCAATTTCCTGCTGGGCATATTCCCGAAGTTCTGAATCCACTTCAGCGGCGGCCATGGCTTCGGCTTCGGCAATTCGGCTGTTGATTTCAAGATAACGACCATAAGGCACGGCCAAACGGGCTAACGCGCCACGTTCGCGTGCGAGGGTGGTAATTTTGGCAGGATCGGTGGCGTTGACAGGGTCAGCAAGAGCGGCATCAAGTTCATTAAAGCGTCGCCAGTCGGCTTGGAGCCGATCCAGAATCGTCGCAGGCTCTTTCGCTTTTTCAATCCCTTTTGCCATAATCCCGAGTCGCCAGGCTTATTTTCCGTAAAGGCTTTGATCCATAGACAAACTGATCGAAATCAAGTCAATGGACAGCGGTGTCAGACAGTGGCTGTAAACCAAAAAACAGGTCGCACTTGTAGAAGGCGACCTGTTTCTGTGATCGAAAAATCGAGGCGTTCAGGTTTGAACCAACCTGAGAGATGCCTGGATTCGATTTATTCGCTGGCTGGGGCTGTGCCAGCGGCAGCGGCGGCCTCGTCGGCCTTCTTCTTTTTTGAACCGTAGTTGTTGCCGAATCGCTTGTTGAAGCGGTCGATACGTCCGGCGGCATCCAGGAAGCGGTTGCCTGCACCGGTGTAGAACGGGTGGCTGGCCGATGATACGTCGAGAACGAACAGTGGATATTCGTTGCCGTCTTCCCAAGTCGTCTTCTGGTTGGTGCGAACCGTAGACTTGGTCAGGAAGCGGAAGCCGCATGAGGTGTCCGAAAACACAACTTCGCGGTAGTTCGGGTGGATGCCTTTTTTCATGGTTCGGCCAGGTCTATTGATATTGATAGTTGTCACAGGCGACGCGGAGGCAACAGTGCCCCTGAACATCATCCAGCTTTTTTCTTCGCCGCTCTGGTTGAAGACAATTAGTATATCGTCAGTTCGATCCGAATGCCAGTCCTTTTTGTCATCAGGGCCGAGCTTTTTTGAATTGGGCCAAGATGGTCTCGTGATTTTGAGCTCAGGCAGAACGTCGTCTTTTACGGCTAAACTCTGTACTGTGATTAAGATATGATCAAACAAAAAGAGCCTAGCCAGATTGGCTACGCTCTTTTCAAGGTCTTTGTCAATATTGCCGGAGCCAGTCGTCAGGGTTATCGGATCAAACGACGGGCTTTGGCTATGGCCGACGTTTTGAGGATGGTGTTACCGAACGGGACAGCCGTCAAGAAATTCGATGGTTTGCCAACATTGGCACCATCGAGTGGGGTACCGGTTGACGAAACAAGTCCCGTAGTGGTCACACCCAGAACGGTCATCCGAATCTGACGCGAATTAATCGTATGAGGCTGATAAGGTGTGACCAGAACAGAGTTCGTTGTTGCATTATAAACGGCAGACTGTGCTCCCACCGTTCTATCGTCGGCTGTTCCGAACTTATTGTCTTTGCCAGGGAAAGTGAAATAGTAGTTCGAAGCATTGGCAACGGAAGTGCCGTTCATCGGTTGATCAAATGTCAGTCGAACGTTGATTCGACGCCCGGCAGTCACTCTTTGAACAGTTGTGACATGCGGCGCTGGGCCTGGAACAACTGAGGTTGGAGGAACAACAATTGGTGGATCCACAGGCGGAATGACTACAGGAGGAGGTTCAACGTTTGTGCCACCTCCTCCACCACCTGTTGGAGCGGCAGTAACGGTGAGATTCGCTGATGCCTGGTTATTGGCAGGCTGGATATCCGTCTCATTCAGAGTCACGGAGCTTCCCAATGCGAAGGTTCCGGTTTGTGTCGCAGTCATGATGACGGTGACAACTTGTGATTCGCCTACATTTAAGGATGCGTAATTTGAAGTGACGACGTTATTCTGAATGGTCAAGCCGGCAGGCGATGTGGATGTGATGGTGAAACCGTTTGGAATCACGATGGTTACAACGACATCAGTGGCGTTGCTTGTGCCTTGATTGACAACCGTGGTGGTGACAGTTGTGGAATTATTGATTACCACAGAGGCTGGACCGGCACTCATCGAAATCGCGAGGTCTGTTGGAGCAGGTGTGACTCGTACAAATCCACTGATTTCCGAGGTGTTTCCATTGGTATCGCTGGCAATTGCCGTCACTTTCTCACTCAGTTCAAGCCGATAATTGGTGACGAACTTAAAGTTGGCCACTCCATCACCATCGGTGGTTACATTGATGTAACCAAGGTATGATCTGCCTTGTGCAGGATTCAGATTCTGGCTGACTGGATTGGTGTAAACCTGGATTGAGAGAATGGTGTTGGCTGCACCTTGGTAATTCCCCAGAATTGTGGTGCTTGAAGCACTCGACTGAGCCGATGTCAGGTTCGGGTAATTGATATTCTCGTTTGCACCACGATCTGAATCGTCTTCGTCATTTGGAGTTGAACCATCATAATTCAGGTCAATTCCGAGCTTAACGTTGTTGTAATATTCGTTGGCGTAAAGGGCGTTGAAATTTCCGGAAACCACAGCGACACCGGTATCACCATTACTGGCGATAAAGTTTTGCTGAATCAGGCTCCCCGAGGCATTGTCGCCAATCGTGACACCGTTGCCTTTATTACCGAGATTGACTTCGAGGCCCTGAAGGTCGATCCGCGAGAATCCGATGATATTATTGATCACCTGATTCGTGAATGGAGGTGGAGCAAGAGTGGAATTTCCAGGCTGAGGGCCCCAGATCACAACTCCATCGCGACCATTGGCGGCGATGATGTTTTGACCGCTGGGATTGGTCAGGAATTCGCCTGGCTGAACTGGAGGAACGGGAGGGGCAGGGAATGGGTTTGGGTTGGGCTGAGTAGGAGTTTCCACACCAATCAGAATGCCAATGGAGTTTGTCAGGTTAATCCCATCCTGGCCATTCGGCAGGGCATGGATACCTGTACGATCGACACCGATTTTATTGCCTTGAATTGCCCCGCCTGTGACATTGATAAAGACAACTCCGCTCGAATCATTTCCAGAAATGATATTTGTATCGGATTCATTAATTCCGCCGATTTGAATATTACCGCTATTGCGGGCAACGATACCAGCAGAGCAGTTCTTCATGGCCATGAGGCCATCGAAATCAACGCCGATGTGTGATCCTTGAATCACGACGTTATTGGAATCGACGATTTCAATACCTGGGCCTGTGAATCCACCGATCGCCAGGCCTTTGATCGTCGTGGTAGACGATGTTGCAATGGCACCGGTATTAATCAAAAATCCATAGGCATTTGGTGTAGGCGTGAAATAAAATGGCGGATTGGTGCTGATATCGCCAAGATATTCGCCGTTGATCTGAATCACCGGGGTGAGTTCGGAGGGGTTAAAGCCAGGTTGGCTTGTACCGTCAATCAGGACGAAATCGGTAATGGCAGGGAGCGGAATATTCGAGGTGATATTAATGGTCTGACGGCCACCGGAACCGAGATTAAAATCAATCGTATCAAAGCCGGGATTATCGTTGGCTTGAATAATGGCCCAGGCGAGAGTATTCGGGGTGGTTTCATCGCTACCGAAATCCGAGACGGTAAATGTCGCCAGTAACTGCTTCTGTTCAAGCGACTCAACAGCCCCTCGCCAGTGGTGGCGGGCTCTGCGTGCAGTTTGGCTGGAAGTCTTGGACCAAGATTCGGTTCGATAGTTCATCGGTCTCGTCGCTCCCGGTTCATAACCGCGAATTCGGGCGGTTACTGGAATACTTGTGCGTGTTTATGGCTCTTCACCACGTTATTCTCCTCCTTGCTCATACCCATTCAATCGCGGCGCG
>CAMCFM010000261.1 GCA_945874095.1 Candidatus Kuenenia stuttgartensis | reverse complement strand
GTCCCAGAAATTATCCTGACCACCTTGAAACCGACTGACCCGCTGATCGGCCAAGCCAAGTCGGGTCATGATTTTATAGATCCATTCCGGAGTCACACCACGGCGATAAAACCAATGCTTCTGCTTGACATAAAGTGAGTTCTGAAGCTGAATTAAACCTTCGTCGAGCAACCAGACATTAAAATTGACGTACCACTCAATCGGGCCAAATCCGTGATCGCTCATCAGGATCACGTTCGTATCACGGCCAAGTTTTTCAAGAATGAGTCCGACACCAGCGTCGAGCGTTTCCCAAAATTCGACAAATCCCTGACGAATTTTTTCGAGGTCGCGGCCACGTGCCTTATCATGCGCTGGATCCCAGGCATGCCAAAGCTCGTGCTGGATTCGATCTGTTGCCATGAGGTCGTACATGAACAAGTCCCAGTCATGGTGGGTTGCCATATACTCTACAGCAGCAAGGTGTTCCTTCAGAAACCCTGTCAAATCGGCGAGGGCATCAGCCTCGTGTCCACCATCGTGAGTGACCGTGGCCCAGGCCCGATAAGTTCCACCGAGCGCCTTTTTCATTTCCTCGAAGGCGGCAGGATCGCTGGAAAAATCTTTGGCGTTGGCGGGGCTCAGAAAGTCGCCAATGTAAAAGCCGGGAGCAGGTCGGGGCGGATAGCTCATCGGCACGGCACCGGCAACGGTTCGCTTGCCAAATCTTCCGGCAGTCTCCCAAACAAGCTCGGATTTGATACACCGGCTGGTGTTGATCCGCCCGGCAAGCGGATTATGGCCATGCTCAACAAATTCAAAAACACCGTGCTTGCCCGGGTTCTTGCCTGTCATGACGGTCGTCCAGGCCACAGGACTTAACGGCGGGAAGACCGAATTGAGAGTCCCGGAAACGCCTTTCTGGATCAGACTTTGAAGCACGGGCAGTCGCCCCTCCGCCATGAGAGGCCGAAGGATATCCCAGGTCGCTCCATCCCAGCCCAACACGAATACTCGACTCGACATCCATAATCTCCCAGAATCGTTCGGGCAGGGGCCTGCGAATTCCGATCAGTCAGACAGTCACCAACATCATCTGAGGCTGACGAGCAATCCACATCTAGGTTTTATCATATTTTTGGCACATCTGCACTTTGTACGAAGCGAAGCGGATTCAGCAAGTCATTCTTCTTCGGACTGTCAAATCATGGATTGACGCCCCCAAACAGGCCAATGCCTATAAAACTTGCTAAGAACGCACGTATTACTGGCAACCTTTGACCACTTGCCTGTTTCTTGCACGACACCTGATCTCAAACTTCCAGACTCACTTCTTCAAAAATGATGGAGTACGCCTCAGGAGAATTGGCTTTCGAGCAATCTGCCAAGCGAACCGGACGAAATCTCGAATTTTTTTTCGAGATTTTGGAGCAAGGTTTTGGAATTGGCACGCGGGCTGCTTTATATCTATATCGTGAGCCATAAAGACCGGAAGAGGCAAACTTAAGGTCGGCTCACAGCAGATGGAACAGAGAGGACACAAAGCGTCGTTCTCCCTGGTTGTGACCCGGCTTCCTTGGGGGAAGCCGGGTTCTTTTTTTGATTTCAAAACCAGTTTGAGCCGAAGCCCAAACCGATTATCTGGACGCTTTCAGAATCAGACCGTCAGGCGGATGTTATTTTTCTGCATCCAAGCCAGAACGCGGTCGACGACGAACATGAAGATCACCAGATTGATCCAGCACCACCACCAGGCGGAATCTTTTGGAACAAAGAGGTGCTGAACCTCTTCCACATAATGGTGAACGCAATACGCTGCTAAAGCGTTTTGGCCAAAGCGTTCAAAGATACTCAGACGGAGCTTCCAGACATCGCAGACCAGCAGGCTCAGGCCAAGCAAGGTCAGAGCCGTTCCCATGTTAAATAACACGAATGGAACGCTGACCATTTTCTTGTACATCATCCAGTAACTGACTTTACGCTCTTCCCCACCCGGTGGAGGAACCAGTGGAGGTTCAGCCAGCAAGTCGCCGATCGGCCGGCCCTTCGCCTTCGAAAAGTCGGGCCAAACGGGCGATTCCGCCAGCTTGTCAGACTTGGCAGCGGCTGTATCCCCTTTAGGTACGTCGTAAAGTCGGCTCAAGCCTGAGATTCCCCAGCCCAGAGTGGCGATCAGCAGACCACTTAAGATGAGTCCTGGTATGGCTTTCACAGCCACTTCACGGTTCATCACATAATCGTGAGCCAGCGATCCACCGAGCATGAGTGCTGCCCAGCTCATCAGACCGAAAATGCCGCCATCCCAGGCTGATTGACCTTTGATGCCTAAGAAGTCGTCCAGAAAGTTTGGCTTACCGTGGACGAAATTCCAGTTGAAGTAGTAGGAAATTACGACGTGGCCAACCATCAATCCGATCAGGCCAATGAGCCGAGTACGAGCGGAGCGACCGATCAGTGGAATGACCAGCATCTGGGCACATCCAATAATCGCCAAAGTCTCCCACAGATTGGCTTTAAGGGTTTTAGCGATCAGCTTGCCAATCGACGACCAGGAGATCTCGGACCATTTTTCGATCTTGATATCGTCGCCACCGGCATAGAGAAAAAGCGAAATTCCGACCAGCATCAATCCGCGCAGCAGGAACTTGCGAACGGTTTCCGACGTGCCGAACCGCTTGATGGAACTGAGCCATGAAAGGCGGAACGAAAAGCCGACCATGAACATGAAAGTGGGCATGATCCAGTCAGCCAGACTTTCGTAAACGTTGTGGTGCTTGATGATTTCAGGCATGGCTTTGAGGCCGCCCGAGAAATTGACGACGATCATGCTCGCGACCGTCAATCCTCTGAGTTGATCGAGAGAAACGAGTCGCGGACGCTTGGCAGGAACCGCCGATTCCAGCTCGGAATGAGGTTCCCGGGAAGCATCTAATTCAGCAGATGGATTCATCTTGCGGTAATTCCAGACGGATGATTTTGAGTTGAAAAGTGAAGTCTTACGCCTATCCTAACAATTTTAAAACCAAGATTCGATAACCGACCAAAACCAGACTCGCTTTAACACCCGTTTACAAATCGACTTGAGTGGATTCTTTCAGTGGTTATTCATTGAGGTCGAAGGAGGGGACGATGATGTCCGATGTTGATTCATGAAAAGTCTCTAAACCTTCACTTGGCAAATGAAGTGGCTGTTGAAATTCGGGAGATTCCGGATTCTCAGGAAGATCATCATCCTGACCAATAATTTGAGCGTGACTGCCTGCCGTAATTTCATCAACAGGTACTGGAGGACCCACTGGCAAACGACCTTCGCGCCGACCTTTTCGCCATCGGTAAATCGCTATTCCTACACATAATGCAAGAATTCCGACTGTCAGGAAACGCTGGGCTTCGTGAATCCCCTGTTCAATCTGCTGAGCAAAAACCCAGCCAAGGCCGAACATCAAAGGGGTGGATAAACTGACTGCGAACAAGTCCGTCACCAACAGTTTCAGGGGCGGGATTCGCAAGATGCCTGCCGTGAGGTACGCTGCGGTTCGAAAACCGACTGCAAATCGTCCGAGGATGAGGATTTTCACACCATGGCGATGAAAGTATCCCTTCATCTGAGCTTCACGCTGAGGGGTCAGGAACTTGCGGGCGAGCGACAGGTTCATCACCTTCTCGCCATAAAAATAGCCCATGAAATAAACTAAAAAATCGCCCAGGAGGACGCCCACAACACACGCTGTAAATGCGAGAGGAGCCCACATGACATGGTGCTTTGAGAGGATGGCCGCCATGATGACCGGAGCCTCTTCAGGCACGGGCAGGCCCAGTCCACCCAGCACGAGCAGGAGGATGATCCCAAAGTATCCAAATTGCCCGACAAACTCTTCGGTCACGCCAACGCGTCTCCTCGTCGAACCATCAGCCAGATCATCTTATACTCTTCCGACACCAATCGTCCCATGCCCCGTCAATTTCGTCCAGCATTTTCTTCAACCCATTATCAAATAAGAGCTTTCAATCGCTCTTGATTGCGAGCCGCAAAATCTGCATGGCTACGAAACATGCCAGCGATATCGGGATCAGATACCCTAGATACAAGGTGATTGGGATACCAATCGCTGGTCCAGCCAGAATCATTGGCAAGACAAAAATGATGGCCACTACCATCATACACCCAACGGAGGTCATGATGGTCTTAAAGTTATTCGCTTCACTGATTTCCTCGTAATGAAGATCCAGAGCCCGGCCCCTTCGCAAACTTCTGACAGCCCCTTCAGCCACCTCCATCGACCTCATTCCGTCCAGTAAAGCGGGAACCTGCTGCGCCGTACGATCGCTCGCTTTGGTCCAGAGGTCGATCATAACCGTGTACCGATTCCACGCTGGCAAGTCCTCTGTTTTCAACACCTTCGATTGATCCGAAGGCTGGTCAGGCTCGATCTGGAAGCAGGAGAGACGACCACCTTCAGAGCTGTCCGGATCACACTGAAGCTCCAGAATCTGATCCCGTGCCGTCACGGTCAGTTTCACACGACTTTCACTAACACCTGTACGAATAGTGACTTCCGCACGACGATCACCCGACCCTCGAAGCTGGGCCGTGAATCGTTCCGTGGGTGCTGTACCGGCCGGAAAACCCATCGCTGCAATGTTTTCCACCTCGCCCATCAGAAACCGAATCACGTCCACCCACTTTGCAAACGGATCCAGAACCAGCGATTGCTTTGTGAACGGTGATGAGATTTCCAAAACAATCGACCTGAGTGGTCCGGCTGATCCTCCCATACCTGTCGCCTGACGAATCGCCTGGATGCCTGGATGAAATCGCAGTGGCAGGTCGGGAGTCACCACAGACTGAAATTCATGGTTGGAAAGTGTGACCTGATAATAGGGATCCGTATTCAGGCCAGGTGGATGCAGAGACATGCAATTCCAGCCCTGAGAAGCACTTCGGCGCAGCAACTCGCCACGCTCTTCAAGCGGTCCACCGATCAGGGCGGCTTCAATATCAGAGGTCGCCAAGACTGCTTCAAGATCTTTATTGCCTGGCAAATCTGGGCTTGGAGGCCAGGTCATGACAACCTCGTGCCGGCCATCTTTCTTAAGATATCGGGCAAATTCAGCAGTGTTCGAATCTTCGCCCAGGATAACGATTTTCATGACGGCGGCTCTTTTTTGGGATCACGTATCTGGACGGTTCGTCTTGGCATCAGACATCTCCGATGACTATTAATGTATGACGTAGTGAAGCCAATTGAGCAACGCCCCCGAACTGGAACGGGCGGTTCTGTTGGTGCCTCAGGAAGGATGAGCCTGCCAGTGATCTGGGTGGACAAAACGAGCGTAATTCCAGAATCATTCAGAGGTTCGGTGCTTAGCATCGGCAAGTTTGACGGTGTGCATCTTGGCCACTTGAACCTGGCTAAAACGGCCGTTTTTCTGGCAGAAAATCATCGAACCAGGGCGATCGCAGTCACGTTCGAACCTGCCCCACCTGCCATCCTCCGCCCCGACATTCCAGTTCCTCCGCCATTAACGCCGCTCGATCGTAAAGTCAGGCTCCTTAAAGAGTCAGGGTTCGATGATGTGGCCGTATTCCGAACTGGTACGTGGCTTTTGGAGCTTGAAGCTCGCGATTTTTTTGACGAAATCATCCGTGACCGATTTGAGGCAGTTGGATTGGTAGAAGGCCCTGATTTCACATTCGGCAAGTCGCGGATCGGCCAAACGGACGACCTGAAAAAGTGGTGCCCTGAGTCGGGAATGACTTTCGCAGAGGTTCCACCAGTCGAACTGGCAGGCAGTTGGGTGACGAGCTCACGCATCCGGAAAGTCTTATCAGAAGGTGACTTATCACTTGCCAATCAATTGATGGGACGGCCTCTGATCACACGAGGAACGGTCGCCAGGGGAGCAGGGCGGGGGCGAACCATTCAGGTCCCGACCGCAAATCTGGAGCTGTGCGACACCGCACTGCCAGCACCAGGAGTTTATGCAGCGACAGCAAAGGTCGTTTCTGAATCAGGAAAAGCAGATTGCACCTACTCTGCCGCAGTGAATATTGGTCATCAACCGACCTTCGGGAGTGAAGCAAATCGTCTTGAGGTTCATATGATGGGGCTCAAGGACGAAGATTTATACGGTGAGTTGGTTGAAGTGAAGTGGTTAAGGCGGGTTCGAGAGACGCGCAAGTTCGACTCGATCGAAGATTTGATCCGACAGATTGGAAAAGATCTCGAGCTGTGCAAGATAATCGCCAGTCCAGAACTCTTGTCCTAACAAAGAGGTTACGAAGATTTATCGAGGCGTCGCAGAAAAACTTTGAGAAAATCCAAAGATTCCTCTTCCCAGAAATGGTGAGGGGTGGTATCTTAACTAATGGAATAACTGTATATTACCTTGATCTGTAGTGGGTCGGGGTACTTTTAAGGTTTTTCCAAGGGCCGCCGTCGGCCTCTTTCTGATGGAACCCGGAAAGTCCTCTAAGGGTTCCAAAGCTCCGTAGGTTCGGATAGTCGATCTTGAGTAAGAAGTTATATGTTGGCAACTTGTCGTTCCGTACCACAAGTTCTGACCTCGACCAATTGTTCTCCCAATATGGGAGCGTCATCTCCGCACAGGTTCTCGAAGACCGCGAGACCGGACGAAGCCGTGGATTCGGCTTTGTTGAAATGAACAGCGACGAAGA
>CAMCFM010000260.1 GCA_945874095.1 Candidatus Kuenenia stuttgartensis | reverse complement strand
ACCACTCCGGAACTGACCACCAGTACACGCGGATTCACGCTCGATTCCCGCACCGCCTCCAGCAGATTCAAAGTCCCGCCCAGATTCACCACCCAGCTTCCCCGGGGGTCGTCCATACTGGCCTGGGGGTTGGATTGGGCCGCCAGATGGTAAATGGCTTCAGGCTGCTTGCGATCAATCAGCTCGGTCAGGGTTTCGGTCGAATCGGCGTCGGCCAGGTCGATCTTTTCCAGACGCGCCAGTCGCGAAAGTTCTGACTTCCATTCAGGCGACCATTCGCCACTTTGTGAAACGCCAATCACAACATCACCAGCCTCAGCCAGATGATTGACCAGATGCCTTCCAACAAAGCCTGTGATGCCTGTGATGAGAACTCGCACTGGGGGCAGACCTCCGTTGTCTTTTTTTGATCAGTTCTTCAAGCCGAGCTGGATTTCCCAGTGTTTCAAGCGTCGGTCCACTTCGCCGGGCGCGCTCGATCCTTCGCTTTGATAGCCAGCCACGGCATGATCCACACCAAGCTCGTCGCGCAAGGAGCCATCAAGCCGGGCATCGACCGACTTCAAATCGGTTTCCGAAAGATCGGCCAGTTTGCAGCCCTTCTGCTCAGCCAGACCAACCAGTCGGCCAACCAGTTCGTGGGCTGATCTCTGCGGAATATTGCGCTTGATCAGGGCTTCCATCAAGGCGGTGGCGTCGAGAAATCCTTCGCCGATGCGGGCCCTGATGCGGTCCTCACGCAGGCGGGCCCCGTCTGTGATCAGGGCGGCCAGGGCCAGGCAGGCTTCTACGGTGTCAAAGGCGTCGAAGAGTGGTTCTTTATCTTCTTGAAGGTCGCGATTATAGGCCAGAGGAAGGCCTTTGACGACGGTGATCAGGGTCATGAGATCGCCGACAACCCGACCAGCCCGGCCTCTGGTCAGCTCCAAAACGTCTGGATTCTTTTTCTGAGGCATGATCGACGAGCCGGTGCAATATTCGTCGGGCAAGGCCAGGAATCCGAATTCGGAGGTGGTCCAGAGAATCCATTCCTCAGCCCAGTTGGAAAGGTGGAGCTGAATCATGGTCAGGACAAAAACGCTTTCAATGGCCCAGTCGCGATCGCTGGAAACATCCATGCTGTTGGCGGCCGGTCGATCAAAACCGAGCGATTTGGCCGTCATCTGACGATCAATCGGCAGACTTGTACCAGCTAGTGCGGCAGCACCCAAAGGCAGCTCGTTCAAGCGTTTGCGACAATCCGCCACGCGGCTGCGGTCGCGATTGCATTTTTCGACATAGGCCAGGAAATAATGGCCGGCGAGAACGGGCTGGGCGCGTTGGAGGTGGGTGAAGCCGGGGATGACGGCGTTTTGATGACGTCGGCCCGCCTTGACCAGCGACTTCATCCAGCCGGCCAGAAGTTGGTCGATCCGGTCGAGAGCATCGCGGGTCCAGAGCTTGGAATCGGTCGCCACCTGATCGTTACGGCTTCGAGCTGTGTGGAGCTTGCGGCCGGTGTCGCCCAGTTTGGCGATCAGGGCCGACTCGATGTGCATGTGGATATCTTCTTTGGCGATCGAATATTCGAACCGGCCAGCCTCGATATCAGCCTGAATTTCGAGCAGGCCCTTTTCTATTGCAGCAGATTCATCCTTCGACATAATCCCAACAGCAGCAAGCATATGGGCGTGGGCGATGGATCCAGCGACATCTTGCCTGTAAAGCCGGCGGTCGTAAGAGATGCTCTCGCTGAAGGCTTCGACGCGTTTGTCGGTACCACCATGAAACCGCCCGCCCCACGCTTTCCCACCGGTGTCAGGACCGCTCATGAATGCTCCGCTCTACGATTGGATGACTGCACGACTTTCGTCAGCTTTTGATGCAGAATATGTCCGGATTATGCCCGAAACCGGATTGGGATTGCAACCTTTTCAGGGATGATCCATGTGCACTTGAGCCAGCGTTGATAAAACGCCGATTCCGAATCTCAAAATCGGCCTTTTTTCGTCACCACAGGTGCAGGCGGAATTTTTTCCAGGGCCTCGATCAGGCTCACCATGTCGGCTGGTAAAGGGGCTTCCAGCTCAATCCGTTTACCGGTTTTCGGATGTATAAATGCGATGGTGTGGGCGTGCAGGGCCTGTCGCGTGATCAGAGGCTCTTCACCCTCAACGGTGGACCCCGGCTGGGCTAGCCCTTTGATCTCGGAAAGTGTGATCCTGTCACGACATGCATAGAGCTTATCGGCTACAACCGGTGTTCCGATATAGGCCAGGTGCACGCGAATCTGGTGCGTTCTACCTGTGTGTAGCTCGCACTTGACCACCGAATATTTGCCGTACCGCCGAACCACTTCGTAAAACGTTTTCGAGTCCTTGCCGCCTTCGGTCACAGGCTTGATCGCCATCCGCTCACGAACGCTGGAATGGGGCCCGATCGGCTGCTCGATAAAATCCCGGTCCCGGCTTGGCTCGCCATAAACCACGGCGATGTAATTCTTTTCGATCGTCCGTTTTTCGAACTGGGAGGCCAGTCCACGGTGCGTTTCGTCGTCTCGACCGACCAGAACCAGGCCAGTGGTGTCGCGATCGAGCCGGTGGATGATCCCCGGCCGGTGCGTTCCGGAAACGGACGAGAGGTTTGAATAGCGATACTGAAGGGCGTTGACTAAAGTGCCCTTCCAATTGCCTTTACCGGGATGCACCACCATATTGGGCGGCTTGTTGATCACGGTCAGCCACTCGTCTTCATAGACCACATCAAGCGGAATATCTTCCGGCTCGATCACTCGCTCCGGACGGTCCGGGAGGTCAGGAAAACTGACGGAAATCACGTCTCCGTTACGGATTCGGTACGAAGGCCGCATTTGGCGGTCGTTCACCGTAACAGCCTCAGCTTCGATCAGGCGTTGGATCCCCACGCGTGAAAAGCTCGGATAGCGAACGGCCAGATAAGCGTCCAGACGTGGCTGGGTGGTCAGGTCAGATTCAACCTTGAAGGTGTCGGGCGATTCGATCAGGTCCGGATCCATTTTTTTCGGACCTCAGTTCTAGAGAAAAAGCAAAGGAATCGAACCACTTGAGGTGACCCGATTCCCGATGAATGGTAATGATCCAATCCGCCACTTATTTCGGCTTGTCGCCTGCAAATGGCTGCTTTGGAAGATCAGCAGGAGGAGTTGCAGGCTTCGTGGCCGGCGGTGGTGCCAGATCCTTCAAAGCATCGCCCGATGGTGCACTTGGTGCAGCAGAAGGAGATGATGGAGGAGGAGCCAGATCCTTCAGCAGATCGCCTGGATTGGGCAGGGCTGGTAACGGTGTATTGATGGTCGGGCCGTCGAGCGAAGGGTGGTTCGGAGGCAGGTCCAAGCCTGATCCACCCAACCCTGAACCAAGGCCTGATCCAAGACTGTTCTCAGGAGCAGGCTGAGGCTTATATGCAGCAAGGGCCTGATAGAATGTTTTGGCTTCAGGCTTTTTAAGGGCTTCCGCATAACCGGTTGCCTTCTTGCCAATCGGGCTGTTTGCAGCGGCTTTGGCCACCTTCTCATAGCCTTCAATGGCTCCTGTCAGATTGCCTTGCAGTTCCAGTGTCCGAGCCAGACCAAGTTGAGCAATGTTGGCCAGATCCGTATCGTTCACTCCAGTGGCGCGGGCGATCGTTTTCTCGTAAGCGTCTTTGGCTTTGTTGAGGTTCAAATCCACCGTCTCGCGGCTGACCAGAAGGCTGTTGATGGCCTGATTATAAAACTGGTTGGCGGCAAGATTACTGGCCCAGGCAGCTGCCGAGCCGGTGTTGGCGGTGTCGGCAATCTGGACGTATTCAGGGGCTGTGGAAGCCGTTAGAAGCTTTGACCAACCGGCTTCACCCACCTTGCCTGACGAACTGCCTTGACTTAGAAAAGCCACGGCTACGATCGCAAGAATCGATCCGCCCAGCCATGGGCCCCACGCAGCAGGACCGCCGTTGAGCTTGTGACGCACCCAGCGTTCCAGAGCCGTTCGGTCGGCATCCGGATTGTGAATGTGCGTCTCAACCGCATGTTCAAGAAGATGTTCCGGAGGATTGGCTGGCTTGTTTTCCGGCGCGTTCATCGCTGGCTGGTTCCCACTTTTTCGGCTGTTTTTTCGATCCAGATCAAGCTTCAAATCCCATTTTGAAAATCCCATGTCAGGGTCAAATCAAAAGGAACCATCGCTATATGGAATCCTATACTAAACACAAACAGGTGAGGCCGTCAACGCGATTATCAAATATGGTTGGTCCAATGATTCAAAAGACTGAGTTTCCAAATCTATATTCTACAGCGACTTTGCCCAGCGAAGTGCTGACTGGTGAACCACCTGCGACATCAGTGCCATCCCATGTGGGGCCACTTGTTCCGGGCCTTCCGCAATGATCCCGCCCAGCGTTGGCAACGATCTGGCAAACGCTTTGTCATGCTCAAACGGGATTCTCAAATCGTCACAAACCTTTGTGATCAAATTTGTTCCTGCTGGTTCAGAAATCCATAGTCCTGGAGAATTCCCTGGCTGGTTGATCCACAAGCCCGACTCCGGCGCGGAATTGCTACAATCATCGCTCATCTTGAAATGCAATCGCAAAGCCACGCTCGACGATGGTTTCAAAGCCCACGCACGTGCCAGTTCCAGTACAAATCCAATGGATTCTCGATTTTCTGGCCAGGTCCTGCCACTTTGCACCTGACGGGAAAGTTCCAGAAGTCGTGCCAGGAAATAGAGATAAATACTCAGCCCAACCCACCACATGATGAAAATGAACCGCTGGAGCGACGGCGCAGGGTTGATCCAATCATTGGCCGCCCAAACTGTCACCAGTAGGCCAACCAACCGAACCATTGGCGAGATCAGCGATTTCCAACGCGTCAGTTGTGCTGGCTTCTGGCTTGTCAGCATCACAAAAATCTCAAAAACAGGCTTGGTTTGCAGCGTTGAACCAAGTGTTGCTGTCAACTCTGTGGCCTTTGTTTTTGCGCTAACCAGACGCCGGAAAAATTGCATTTCATGGAGGATCACACTGAGAATCAGCCAGACACAAAACCAGTTGAAGTCGACGGTTCCTGCAAGATATTCAACGCCCCCAGCGATCCAGAGAAATGTCAGATAAAGCAGGGCGATAAGATCTGTGGTATAAATGGTTTGAACGCGTTTTGACTCGACTTCCCAGCCCCGGCTTTCGAGCAGTTCCTGACAGATTTGAGTCGCCTCAGCCTGACTCGTTCCGCCTGGAAATCGGCCAGGAGGCAACAGTTCGGAATCTTCAAGTGCTTTGAGTGGGTCGAATCGCATGGGAACTGTCGGATCTTTTCTTGCCAGATTTCATCCAAATTTCATCAGAGCTTTATTCAGAACCACCACTCTGCTAGGGTATCATAATCTCTTTCCTGCTCAAATCGCTACCACTTCACGAAAGCGGCCATCTCATGCCATTCAGCATCATTCCGAATCAGGATTCATTTACGCCTTCAGAATCGCGCAGAACGTGGCTGAAGCGGTCGATCACCAGCTTTGGCGCACTCGCTTTAGGTCGATTCGCACCAGCAGCCATCGCCCGGGCAAACGCGGCTCAGCCGTGGGTCGCCTTTGTGTCCGATACGCACATCGCAGCCGACCCTGCCAAAACCAATCATCAACTGAACATGACCAACAATCTCACGAAAGTGATCGCCCAGATTCTGGCAGAACCTGTTCCCCCACAAGCGGTTCTGATTGATGGTGACCTGGCTCTGGCCGATGGTCAGAAGGGCGATTACGTCCAGCTGATGAAATTGCTGGCCCCACTGACGTCCGCTGGGATTGCCATCCATCTTGCTCTGGGGAATCATGACAATCGCGAAAATTTCCGCGAAATTCTGGGCGATTCCGCATTGATCAAATCGGGACGGATCACGGCGATTGAAAGCCATCATACGTCAGACCTTACGATCGCGGGCGTCAGGTTCCTGATTCTGGACTCGCTCCAGCGTCCGAATTTTACTCCGGGAGCAATCGGCACGGATCAAGCCAAGTGGCTTACGGAAACGCTCGCCCAGCATGTGGATACACCTACCATCGTGTACGTCCACCACAATCCCGACCTGAAGACAGACAAGGCATTATCTGATACTCAAAGGCTTTATGACGCCATCCTGCCAAGCCGCCAGGTCAAGGCCGTGGTTTTTGGTCACACGCATGTGTGGAACCCGAAAGGCCAGCATGAAGGTGTCAAGCTGATCAACATTCCTGCGGTCGGTTACCCGCATAATCCTATGCAACCGATTGGCTGGACAAAGTTTGTGCCAATTCAAGGTGGTGCGGAACTGACCCTGTCGTCGCTTGATCCAACCCATGCAGCCCATGGGGTGACCCAACTGCTCAACTGGCGATAAACGCTGACGAGAAATCATTTAAACGGCCCTTGACGAATCCGGTGAAAGCCGGATTCTTCAGGGATTGGCGTATTCCTGACTTGAGAAATATCCGAAAAAGCGATAAGTTAGGTGCATCTTCATATCTCTGATTGAGATATATCAGGCGGGTTGATCGAAATGATCCACCTGAATGCTTACCGTCCCGATTGTTTTCGGCCCATCGGCTGAATTTTACGAGTGGCTCATGCTCAAACGTACGCACAACTGTGGTGAATTGACTGCCGAAAATGTCGGCCAGACCGTGATTCTGAATGGCTGGGTGGACGC
>CAMCFM010000259.1 GCA_945874095.1 Candidatus Kuenenia stuttgartensis | reverse complement strand
GGTCAGCGATGGGTGAATCTGGGCTGGATGTTTGACACGATCAGTGCCGCATCGTTTCGACTCGGCAAATCGTTTGCCTCCCCTGAAAAAGCCGATCAATACGGCGCAGCCGCTGTAACGATCGTTCACTCCATCGTTCGCCTTTTGACTTTTTTGATCCTTCTTTCGATTGGCCAAACCAAGCAAGGTTTATGGGGACGTAGCATCCTCCTCGGTTTGGCTGTGGTCATGGGTCTTGGTGCCGGAGTGGTCGGTACGGACCTTTGGGGCGTATTCTTCCTCTCATTGCTTCTGCGATTCATGTTCCTCGCTACTGACAAAGGCCGAACATGGGCGTTTTGGGCGATCCCTGCGATTTTCCCGTTCTGGGTGAATTTTGATGCGTCCGCTGGATTTGGACTTCTCCTGACGATCGGCTGGGGTATCGGCCTGATCATCGGTGGAAAGAAGTTCAGCCCGGCTTTTACACCTTCAAAAATTGCCCCAATTCTTGGGGCGTCCTTCGCTGCCTGCCTGATCAATCCATGGACCATTCATGCCTATGGGGCCATGTTCCGAATTGCAAATCAATACACATTGATACCAGGTGGCCTGTTCGGGTCGATTCAAATCAAAGATCCTGATGTTCGTAACGCCTTTCTTCTCAGGCTCTTATCGCTGATCATCATCGGTGCTGTCACATTTTGGCTCAACATGGATCGGTTCAGGATTGATCGTCTGCTGGTTTTCATTTTTGCGAGCCTTGGCTTTGTCATCTGGATGCGTTACAACGGCGAATTCGCTTTGGTTCTCGCTGTGATTGTCGGCTTGAACATGGAAGAATGGTTTGCCGATTCGTTTGGTTCTGAAGGGCATCTTGGTTGGAAATGGGCGGCATTTTCGATCGGTGGCCGTGGGGTCACGATCCTCGTTCTGTTCGGGCTGGCCGCTCAGCATATTACCGGGTATGGATTGTCGGAAGGTGCTGCCACGTTTGGTCTTGGATTTAATCCAGATCGTTACGCATTCGAAGCTGCTGACTTCGTGAAAGAGTCTAAACTCAGTGGCCAGGTCTTCAACTGGAACTCAGCTCAGGGCGACATGTTGCTGTGGCGTGCCTATCCTGGACGTAAAACGTTTCTTGACGATCGCCGCAACCTTTTCACGGAATCGATTCGAACGGAAAGAGATCTGCTGAGAGCTGCCTTGCGTGACGACGATTCCACAGTCTGGCGTCCGATTCTCGATAAATATGGGATCACAGCCGTGATGGTTCAGGCCATGACCACCTCGTTCACAGAAGAGAGTGCCTTGAAAACACTTTCAAGGCTGAATCAAAGCGTAAACTGGATTCCAATTTACGATGATGGAGTGGTTGCAATCTTTGGTCGTTCGGATGCGAAACCGGAAGATCTGGCGTATTTTAAAGCGAATCGGCTCGATGCTGACCGGATTGTTTACTCCAGCGAAGACAAACTTCCTGCCTTCGACCGCCCACCATCGTCTGCCAGCGTACTTGACAAAGTGATTGCCACAAAAGCACTTGGGATGGTTCAGCCACATGCTCAGGCGGCTTATCGACGCTTGAACGAGCCAGGCAAAACGGCTGACCCGAATGTCCGGACATTACCATCACCTGCAGAATGCATTTCAGCCATTCGTGAAGCCAGGCGAGCGATTGCGAAAAAGCCTGACCAGACACAACCTTACCGGATTCTGGCGGAAGCCTATCGGGCGCTGCATTCACAGGAGTTGGCTCTCTATTCGGGAGTGAAGCTGGAGCCAGCCAATGTGGCCCAGATTTCGATGATGCAGGCTGGGCCTACGCCGTTAGGGTTGCGATTTCGCCAAAGAGTTGCAGCTGTGCACTTTGCGATCGAAACCTCGCCTGCACCAGTCTCTCAGGTAGAGCGCGAATATCTTGCTGCACTGCATGGTGAGATGGGGCAATTGATGCTCCTGGCCAATGCAGTGGATGTGGCCCGCGAACATCTGCGGAAAGCTCTTGAGATTAACCCTGAAACGGAAAACGCTGCTGAACGAAGGGCTCAGGTCGCCCAGCTTGATCAGGCGTACGAGCAGATGGAAACGGATATGAACTCGCTCAGCCTTGAGGAGCAGGCCAACGCATCGGTACGTATCAACCGTGCCCTGTCGATCGGGCTTGTAAATCAGGCTTTGACGGACTTGCGTGAAGCTGAGGCTACAGGCTCCAGCCCTGATACGATTCTGCCCGTTCTCATCGATCTCTACTGCCAGTTGGGGATGCCGGATCAGGCCATTCCTTTGATTGGGAATACAGGGACGAAGTCGATGGAAACTTCAGCAGGACTCTCGACATATCGCCAAGGTCTTGTGAGTGCGTTGCTTGGAGACTATCCCGGAGCGTTCGTGGGCTGGGGGAATGAATCGATTCCAGTGGCCCAACTCGATGAAATGCGTCGAGGGCTGATGGCTGGTCAAATGTGGATGCTTGGCGAACTGGGGGCTGCGACCCGCACCTTCATGGAGATGCCAGACCAGGGCCGGGCCGTTGCTTCCCGACTTTTTGAACTCGGTCTGGTTCAGCTTGAAGGTGGATTGCCAAAAGCTGCGACTGAATCGTTCACCAAAGCTCTGACTCGGGAGCCTCAGGCCGAATTTGGACCGATTGCCCGATACTACCTCGAAAAACTCGGTAAGCCATTTGCTGAAGTCAAGAAGCCATCTGATGTTGCGGCACCGACTGTACCAGTGACAGCACCTGTTGTAGCGCCCTCCGGGTCAGTTCCAACCAATCCAGTGAAACCTTCTGTGGTGGATCCAGCCAAGCCCAAGCCCTGATTTTGGGTCATGAAACGCTTGACCGAAATCCACTGATGACCGATAATCCTTTTATCTGGATGGTATCCTCAAACATAGAGGGTGAATGGTCCGCCTCGTTCACCCATGATTGATCCGCCGATCACTTGAAAGGTAAGAAGCGACATGGCCTCTAAGTCGTTGGCAGGAAAGCCGAGAAAAGTCGTTCCGAAGATCATGGCTGTGATTCATGCTGACGGCTGTACAGGCTGCGAAGCATGCATCGAGGTCTGTCCGGTCGAGTGCATTTACAAAGTGCCAGGCGAGGATTTTGCGTCGGTTCAAGGGTGGTGTGATATCGACCTTGATCGGTGCATTGGATGTAAGCACTGTGCACAGGTTTGCCCTTGGGATGCCATCGACATGGTTCCAACCCAGGACGTAGCTCTGCACGTTGCTTTCAAAGGTGGTCCTCCGGAATATGTTGAGCGACACTGGGATGACCTTGTCGATGTGGCTCACCGCAATGCAGAAGTCTTGGTCACAGGCAAAAAATAAGTGAATCACCATCCTTGATGAAACTTGATTCGACAACTCGATTGTCTACAAAAACCTCATTCCGCTCGCTTTGCATCTGATCACGGAGTACGATAATTCATGGCTCGCAAGCATCTTCTCGGTCTCTTGGCCCTCACAGCCTGGGCGAATTCAGCAATTTCTGCTGATCAGGCACCAGCTTCAGGCAACTATCAATTTCAATTTCCTGACGTTTCCAAAATTCAGGATCAGCCTGCTGAAGTGCAAGTGCCCAAGGGTCTCCCTCTCTTGACACCCAACGCGGTTGTACCGGCTTCAAATCCGCTGACGGCTGGAAAAATCGAGCTTGGAAAACAACTCTACTTCGATCCTCGCGTCTCTGCCAATGGAACCGTGAGCTGCGCTACCTGCCATAACCCTGAAAAAGGCTGGGCTGATGGTCAGAAATTAACCATCGGAATTGGTGGTGCCGTTAACGGCAGGAACTCCCCTACGGTTTTGAATAGTGTTTACAGCAAAAACCTTTTCTGGGACGGCCGTGCAGCTTCGCTTGAAGCTCAAAGTCAAGGCCCACCTCAGTCTGCGACGGAAATGGGCAAGCAAACCCATGAGCAAATCATCGATCGTCTGAACACCATTCCAGGATACAAGGCTCAATTTGCCAAAGTGTTCGGTACGGACGTCACTCTCGATGGTTTTGCCAAAGCGATTGCATCGTTCGAGCGCACCGCCTTATCCGGCAACTCCGCTTACGACAAATATGCCACAGGCGATTTCAAGGCTCTGAACGAATCCGCCAAGCGTGGAATGATTTTGTTCGGCCTTCGTCTCGACCAGGAAGATGAATTTCAGCCTGAAAACGTGACGTTGAAGAAAGCCAATTGCACAAGTTGTCACTTGGGCACGAATTTCTCTGACGACCAATTCCACAATCTGGGTGTTGGGGCTGATAAAGAAGGCAAATTGGCTGACCTTGGTCGATGGGTTGCCGAAGCCATTGGTGCCAAAAACACGGCCAGCATTGGTGCTTTCAAAACTCCAACCGTTCGTGACGTGACCCGTACGGCTCCTTACATGCACGATGGTAGCGAAGCCACCCTCGAAGCTGTTGTGGAATACTATAATAAGGGCGGGATCGCGAACCCTTATCTGAGCAAAGACATCAAGCCTTTGAACCTGACGGATCAAGAGAAAAAAGATCTTGTTGAGTTCATGAAAGCTCTTGATGGTGAAGTGATTCCAGTCGCTCTTCCGAAGCTCCCAGCCGGTCCAGATGGGGTTTCGCCTGATCCCCGTGCGGCTTTGGAAGTTCCGACACCTCCAAAAGCGGCTTCTCTGAAATCCAATCCTCATGCCTTGATCAAAGGCGAGTAAATCTGCTGTGAGCCCACAGGCCCATCTTGATTCCAAGCTGATTGAAACAAAAACCGTCGACGATAAAGTCGGCGGTTTTTTCCTATGCATGGCACGTCTGTGGCCGATGCTTTGCCTTGTAGGGCTCCTTCTCGTCTTTCACGGGCAGGCTTTATTGGCAAGCCGCCAGTATGGTTTTCGTGATGCTGCGCACTTTTACTATCCATTGAACGAGCGGGTTCAAATGGAGTGGGACGCTGGCCGATGGCCTCTTTGGGAGCCTGAGGAAAACGGCGGAATGCCGCTTGTAGGGAATCCCACAGCAGCCGTCTTTTATCCATTCAAAATCATCTTTTTTCTGATGCCTTATCCTTGGGCTGCCAAGGCTTACATTGTTTTTCACCAAGTGGTCTGCCTGGCCAGCATGTGGCTGCTGGCCAAAGGCATTGGGCAATCCAGAATCGCTTGTTGGCTGGCGTCTGTAACCTACGCCTTTGGGGTACCGGTTGTCTATCAATATTGCAATGTCATCTTCCTGATCGGAGCCGCCTGGCTGCCTCTCGGCTTGCTGGCTGGTTGGCGATGGATCGACCGGGGCGGAATCGGAAATCTGTGTGGACTGGCCGCGGTTCTTGCCCTTCAAATTCTTGGAGGAGATCCGCAAGTTGGATATCTCACTCTGCTTTGCCTGTTTGGACTCGCATTCTGGAACGGGCTGACTGATCGTGGCCGAACCCGTCTCTCGCATGTTTTTCATCCGATTTCTTTATTGCTTATCATGATTCTCATGACTGCCGGAACCATCGTGGCAGCTCACTTACCCATGCCACCACGTCAGTTACGAATCGGCGAGATTGGCACAATCAGGAAACTCGCCTTCAGCCGAAACTTTTGGCAAATGATCGGTTGGCTATTAGTCGGACTAGTGATTCTGAATGGCTGGAGAAGGACCTGGCGAGTTACCCCCATGCCCCGAAAATTCATCGGACTGGGCTTGGCGACCCTGCTTGGAGCCGGATTAACGGCCGTTCAGCTGATTCCTGTCTTTGAATATAGCGCACTCTCCGTCAGGTCTGCAGCAGAAGGGCCTCACGATATCTACCCTTTTAGCGTAGAGCCTTACCGGTATTTTGAATTCATCTGGCCGCATCTTTTCGGAACCGCCACCACCGCAAACCGTTCCTGGCTCATGCTCCTTCCGCCATTGAATAACCACAAGCAGTGGGTTCCTTCGCTTTATCATGGCCTTCCAGCATTCATCCTTGCTGTATCTGTATTTGGGTTCCGAAAGGTTGATTCGCGTACGAAAGCCGTTTCCGCACTGCTCGTGATCAGCGTGGTGGGTGCTCTTGGTGAATTTACCGGCCCTTTATGGCTATTGAGGCGAATACCGAGCCTTGATGCTGCCGCTTTTGTGGGTCGGGCGGATGCGACTGAAGAGTCGGCCTTGCGGCTTGATGGATTTCCGCGTGATGGTGACGGTGGCTTTTATTGGCTGCTCGCCGAGATTTTTCCAGGCTTCCGAACCTTTCGATATCCTGCAAAACTGCTGACTTTCACATCGCTTTGTCTGGGATTATTAGCTGGACTTGCATGGGACCTCCGTGCTGATGAACGTTTGCGTAGAAGATTGCGAAACTCCTGTATGGTTATTGCTTTACTGGGATTCGCCGGGCTGATAGGGGTGGCGATAGAGCAGGGGGCAATCCTCAAATGGATGAAGGATCATCCGGTATCACAAGCCTCGATTTATGGTCCTTTACTGGCGGATGAGGCTCTGCTTCAGACGGTTCTAAGTTTGCTGCAAAGCGTTGTGGTGGTTGCATTATTCTTCTGGCTGTTCCGCAGGATGGAACGGCAGAGATGGGTGATTCCTGCATTCTGCCTGTTAGTCGCTGCCGACTTGGCCTGGGCCAATTCCCGACACGTGCGGATGGTCCCTCAAAGCCTGTTTGAAGGTCAATCCAAGGTGGTGAAGCTGATTGAAGAGGCCGAAAAACGGGACCCCACTCCCGGCGGATTTTACCGGGTCCAT
>CAMCFM010000258.1 GCA_945874095.1 Candidatus Kuenenia stuttgartensis | reverse complement strand
CTACGCATGGCTGGTGCCAAGAATCTGGTCCCTTATATTCCTCACAGAATTGAGGAAGGATATGGCCTCAATCTGGATGCCATTCGCTCGCTGGCCTCAGAAAATCCCGGTGCCCTGCTGGTCACGATCGACTGCGGAATCACTGCGATCGAGCCAGTCGCTGAAGCCAAACGGCTGGGCCTTGATGTGATCATCACAGACCACCACACTTTTAAGGAGACTCTGCCAGAAGCCGATGTACTGGTTCATCCGCAACTGCCTGGTGGAGATCCGTTTACAGCAAACCTGTGTGGCACAGGAGTTGCGTTCAAGCTGGCATGGCAAATTGCCAAACAGTTCGGTGATGGCAAGAAAGCCTCCCCTGCACTTCGCGATTTTTTGGTGCGTGGTCTCGGCCTGGTCGCCATGGCAACGGTCGCCGATGTGATGCCATTGGTCGACGAAAATCGGATTCTGGTCAAGCATGGGCTTGAAAGTCTGAACAAGCGTCGCACTCAGGGACTGGAAGCCCTGATGCAAATGGCGGGCGTAAAGCCTGACAGGCCAGTCACATCGACCACTATCGGATTCCAGATTGCTCCACGGATCAACGCCGCTGGCCGGATGCTGCATGCATTCACGGCTTACGAGCTCCTGACTTCAAAAACACCCGCTGAAGCGCAGCAATTGGCCGATATTCTGGAGGAGTCTAACCGATCCCGGCGCACGATAGAATCAGAGATTGTGGCACAGGCTCGCCAACAATTCGAAAACGATCCGAATGCCGAAACACGCAACGTGGTGGTCGTGGCCGATGCCGGCTGGCACCTGGGGGTGGTCGGAATCGCAGCGTCCCGGCTTGCGGAACTTTTTCATCGGCCCACCATCATTTTAAGTATTGACGAAAATGGAGTCGCACACGGGTCAGCCCGATCCATTCCAGGGTTTGATTTGGTGAAGGCTCTTGGTGAATGCTCGGAACATTTGAAAACTTTTGGTGGACATGCGGCCGCTGCTGGCCTGAAGCTGAATGAGAGTTCGATTCAGGCTTTCAGAGAGGCGTTCGATCGAGTTGTGGGAGCAAATCGGACCGATGTTTTAGGTGAACGTGAGCTTTGGATTGATGCCGAGATCATGATGTCGCGGCTCGATGTCGGGTTCGTCAAAACCATCAACGACCTGGAACCGCACGGCAACGGTAACCCCCGCCCCATTCTGGCGATCGGTGGAGTGGAGCTGTTCGGCCAGCCCCAGTTAATCGGTCAAGATCAAAAGCACGTCCGCCTGAATATGAAACAGGGCGATAAGGTCCTTAAAGTGCTAGCGTGGAATCAGGCAGAGCAATCGGCAGATTGGCAGCCGGGCGTGAAATACGATATTGCCTTCACACCTTCCATCAACGAATGGCAGGGTCGGGTCGAGGTTCAGGCTGAAATGAAAGCGATCCGATTGAGCGGAGTTTAAGGCCCGGAAGGGGTTTGGTTAAACTCCATCGCCAACATGTTTAATATTGCGATATACCACGGATTGTGCCGGTGCCCCCTTTGTATCAGATGATGGATACATTAGTATAAGGTCCTGTCCTGCGATTGGACCCATCGGTTCAATTGAATCTGAGTGAGGCGAAGAATGCTCGAACGCGTCTATGTTTTTCCTGGGGTTATTGAGATGAACGTGCAAGCCCGTCGAAGGCTTGGCGTGAATATTTATCTGATCGACGGTGGATCAGAATATGTATTGATTGACGTAGGTTTTCTGGATGATTTGACGGACGTTCTGGAAATGATCCGTCAGATGAATTTTCGTCTTTCAGACTGCAAGATGGTGATCGCCTCGCACGCCGATGCAGATCACGTTCAGGCTCTTTCTCGTGCCCGCGAAATTTTGAAATGCAAAGTCGCAGCGCATCCAAAGTCAGTCCATCCTCTTGAAACCGGCGATGAAATTGCAACTTACGCTCGCATCGATGCCCAAAACATTTTGATTCCGATTCAGCCCTGCAAAGTGGACATCACTCTTGAAGAAGGCCAACTGTTAAAGGTGGGCGATAAAACGCTGGAAGTCTGGAGCACTCCAGGACATACGGAAGGCCAACTCTCGTTCCGGATGGGCGATTTACTCTTCTCAGGCGACAATATTTTTCGTGATGGATGCGTTGGTGTGATTGATGCTCACCATGGTTCAAATATTGTCGATTATATTAAGAGCCTGAAGCGGATTCAGGCCTGCGATGCCAAATGGCTTTTACCATCGCATGGGCCAATATTCCGCAAGGACAATGCTCTGATTGAGGCGACCATTCAGCGTCTCGAAAGTTATCTACACATGTCAGATTTCGGCACATGCGCCATCGACTGGCCCCTGCTCGATAACTGGGAAGATGAATTGACACGCGGCGTACTTCCTTCGTAAATCGTCTGCAATTGTGGGCAGGTGGAAAGCCTTATCTGAGTAAGCTTTCACGCCTGTCATACATTTGACTTTCGACTGTCTTGAGTGGTCCCATCACGGCCACAAAATCATCTAGACGATAATCAGGCTTTAATCTTCGATCAATTCGCTGAAGATACGCATTGAGCTTTTCGCGAGATTTGGGATCGGAAATCAAGGTATCCCAGAATAGCCACGACTGACTGTAGGCCATTTGAACCAGATTATCGTCGGGCGAATCAAAAACGGAATCGTCGGCGATTAAATCGCTTAATCCAATCCAGGCTTTTCGATTCTTTTTCATAATCTGTGCCATCACACCCAGTCTAGGTGCATTAAGCTCGCCGAATCCAGGAATAATATTATTGCCTGCTGGTTCAGCGAGTGTGGCAAGCCCTTCACTCACGATCATTGGGACATCGCCCCTGATATTTAAAAGGCCTGAATTGAAACTGATCTGATGGGTGATTTCATGAATCATGGTGACTTGATTGGCACGCTCAAGGTCGGATCGAGTCGAGCGGGAGCGGCCTCTGTGATCAAATGTGACGAGCCAGTTTTCATCGAGGTCGTAATGTCCACCCTCGTTTTTCGCCTTTTTTTCGCCTAAAAGCTGGCTGTATTGGCCAGCGTTTGCGGCTACGATAATGGTCAGCCGCTGATCTTTGAATTTCACAGGCAATCGTAAACCGCCAATAAATCGCTCGTAAGCGACAGCCGTTTCCTCGGCAATGTGGAGAACCTGGCGAACATACTCGGATTTCGCGGTTCCGATGGTGACGAATCGACGATTTCGAACCACGCGAGGCGATTGCAAGCCAGCTTGCTTGAATCGTTGGAGGACGGCATCCACCGACTCTTTTTCCTGATCAGAAACCGATACCGAATCCTGCCCCTGCGCTGGATTCAGGCTTGTTAGAGCAATCGTACTTAAAAGGCCTGTCGCCCAGTCGCGACGATTTAAATCACATCGACTATTGAAGATCATGAGAGCTGCCTTCCTCACCGATTCATTCATCGAATCTGATCGAGTTCTTTATTTCTTATTTGCAGATTCTTCCACTTTCATGCTAGCATGATCCATAGATTCAGGATATCCGGAAACACGAATATGGCTGTGATTCCCTCGGCAAATGGTCCTGAAATCAATCTTTGAAATCCGACATGGGCGCGAGATGACGATCGACAACAGCACCATTCCCGTATGGAAGCATAGGCACCTGCTTGGGTTGGAGCAATTATCGGCCGAGGAAATCACACTCCTCCTCGATGAGGCCGACAAATATGCAGCCCACTCCGCTGCCGGCCGATTGAAGCACAATGTCCTGAACGGGACTTTGGTTGCCCAGCTTTTCTTCGAAAATTCGACTCGGACACGGTCCAGCTTTGGCCTGGCCGCCAGGCGACTTTCAGCCGATACGCTCGACTTCACGCCATCCTCTTCAAGCCTCTCCAAAGGCGAGTCGTTCATTGATACAGCCCAGAATCTGGTGGCGATGGGAGCTCGCATTCTGGTCGTGCGGCACTCAGTTCCAGGAACTCCGCAACTATTGACCAAATATACAGATGCGTCGGTGATCAATGCTGGTGACGGGGCCCATGAACACCCGACTCAGGGCCTGCTGGACATCATGACCATCCGGCAGCGCAAGGGAACAATCAAGGGTCTGACAGTGGCCTTGGTGGGCGACATCCTGCACTCCCGCGTAGCACGATCCAACATTTGGGCCCTTAAGAAGTTAGGCGCACGCGTAGTTCTGTGTGGCCCGCCCACTCTGGTCTCTGACCGATGGTCGGAACTGGGATGTGAAGTCTACCACCATCTGGATGAGATTCTGCCTGAAGTGGATGTGGTGAACGTCCTGAGGATTCAGTTTGAGCGTCAAAGAAGTGCCCTTTTTCCGAGTGTTTCGGAGTATTTCCAGCTCTATGGAATGACCCGCCGACGCATGGAGTTGGGGCGTCCTGAGATGCTGATCCTGGCCCCCGGCCCAATCAATCGTGGAGTGGAACTGACTCCTGAAGTGGCCGACGGACCTCATTCAGCGATTTTGGATCAAGTGACGAACGGGCTGGCGGTTCGCATGGCCGTTCTGGGCCTGATTCAAGGCAAATCCGCACCCCTGCCAGACTGATCCAAGTCGTTTTGAAGCAAGCACAACTCTGCAAGAATCGCAATCCATAAGCACATAAAAAGGTACTGAAAAGTGGCTCGACTGACTGTCATTCGCGGTGGACGTTTGATTGACCCTGACCAAGGCCTGGACCTGATCGCCGACCTCTGGCTTGAGGGCAGTCGTGTGGTTGGCCTGGAGCCTCCTCCCGGAGCAGTTCCTGACAAAATCATCGACGCCACCGGCCTGCTGGTCACACCAGGATTGATTGACATTCACGTCCACCTGCGCGAGCCCGGTAACGAGGAAGACGAAACGATCGCCACCGGGGCTGACGCCGCTTTGGCTGGCGGATGGACGACGATTGTGAGCATGCCAAACACACGTCCTCCGATTGATACTCCTGCCGCTGTAGAATTTGTGATCCTTCAGGCCAAGCGAGCAGGCAAGGCGCAAGTTCTTCCATCAGCTTGTGTTTCGAAGAATCGAGCCGGTGAGGAACTGGCCGAGTTGGGCAAGCTCTATGAAGCCGGTGCCGTCGCATTTACGGACGATGGGGCACCTGTATCGCATGCTGGACTGATGCGCCGGGCTCTGGAATACAGCAAGATGTTCGATGTTCCGATTTATCAGCACTGTCAGGTGATGGAATTGACCGTGGGCGGGCTGATGAACGAAGGCGACGTCTCGCTTCGATTGGGGCTGCCTGGAATGCCCCCCGTTGCGGAAGAGATCATGGTGGCACGTGATATCATGCTGGCAGAACTGACCGGCGGGCATGTTCACATCCAGCATTTATCCACAGCCAGGTCGGTCGAATTGGTTCGTGAGGGTAAAAAAAGAGGCATTCGTGTGACGGCTGAGGCTTGCCCTCACCACATTAGTCTTACGGATGAAAATCTGGCTACGTTTGATTCGAACTTCAAGATGAATCCACCCTTACGCACTGCCAGAGACGTTGAAGCCGTAATTCAGGGCCTGATTGACGGAACCATCGACCTGATTGCTACGGATCATGCTCCCCATGCGCCTGAGAAAAAGAATCGGGAGCTTGATCAGGCTCCATTTGGAATCCTCGGCCTTGAAACCATGATGCCCATTGTTCGTTCAAGCCTGATCGAGCCTGGACTTTTGACATGGCCGGAAGTGATTGCAAAACTCACGATTGAACCCGCCAAACTGATTCGTCGCCAGCAATATAAAGGCCATCTCAGGCCCGGCGCTGATGCCGATGTGACTTTAATCGACCCTGACAGAGCCTGGACGATTGATACAGCCGGTTTCCGTTCCAAAAGCATAAACACCCCTTATCAGGGCTGGAATGTGAAAGGGCGGGCCGTGGGAACAATAGTGTCTGGCGAGCTTCGTTACATGCTCGACCCACACAGAGAGACGGTCATGGTCTGATCGAACGTCAGAAAAACGAATTAAAAAAGCAAACGAGCCGTGAAATTTCACGGCTCGTTTACATTGATGAGACTAAAATCGATTCGCTGGATCAAAGCCTGTCAGGGCTTCGCAAGTGCTTCCAGTGGAACAAGTTCCCTGAGGCTTTTTGGCAGAGGGAAGTGAACATTCTCTTCTCTGACCGTTTCTTCGATAATTTCAGCATCGTGGCGTGTACGAAGATACTCAAGCACTTCCTGAACAACGTCTTCAGGCGCACTGGCACCGGCTGTTACGAGGACGGATTGAACTCCGTTCATCCAGGCTGGATCAATTTCTTCGACACCGTCGATCAATTGAGCATGAGGTCCAAGGCTTAATGCAATCTCAGCGAGGCGTTTGCTGTTGGAACTGTTTTGAGAGCCCAGGACAAGGACCAGATCGACCTTTTGGGCGATCACATGCACGGCGTCCTGACGATTTTGGGTGGCATAGCAAATATCATCCTTGGGAGGGTTGGAAATCTGCGGATATTTTTGTCGAAGTGCAGCAATCACCCGATTCGCATCATCGACTGAGAGAGTGGTTTGCGTCAGATAGGCAATTTTTTCAGGGTTGCCAATTTCCAGATTTTGGACATCCTCAGGGGTCTCGACCAGCACCATGCAATCAGGGGCCTCGCCCATGGTCCCGATCACTTCGTCGTGGCCTTCATGCCCGATCAAAACAATTTTATAGCCTTCTTTGGCGTATTTGATGGCTTCAAGGTGAACTTTGGT
>CAMCFM010000257.1 GCA_945874095.1 Candidatus Kuenenia stuttgartensis | reverse complement strand
TTCAAATCGCTGTAAGGAACGTCTTTCAGATTCTCTAAAACGACCTTGTGATGGAATCTGACTTCCCGCGTAAGATGTTCATTGATCTGAAGTTCTGATGGATCAATGGAATCCGTGAGGATCAGAATCGGCGCCACCGGCCAATCCATCTGATGTTCATAACCTCGCCCCATCCGGTCCAGAATTTCCTGAGCATGGCCCAGCTGGTGCATTGCCGGAATGTCTCTGAGATCGACCAGAACACAATCCGCTTTCATGAAATTTGCAATCGACTGTGCCCATCTCTCTTCAGATTCAGTACTTAAAAAATCATTCGCCTGATCCGGCCAATCGGCCAATGTCCATTTCAAATCTTCCACATAAGCCAGTCCTTCAAGCCCCCGATGAGTCTGATTCAATGCTTCAGCCAATTGCTCGTGACCAGATTCTGAAAGGTGCTGCCAAAGCCCGAATCGCTCCCTGCGAGCCTTTGAATCGAGGCCGGGTATCAAGGCTGTCACGGTCAACTCTGGTCGTGACTTAGCTTCGGAATTCGAACGATTAGCACCGGAGACATTGTCTTGAGAAGGATTTAGGTCATCTGAATGAACTATTTTTGATCGCCGGTATGCCGCTGAACCGCCCCGAAGTCGGCCACTGCTCAGCTCAACGAGATGCACTCCAAGGCGATTGACATACGCCCGAAAAAGCCATCTCTGAAGCCCTTCCTTGGTCTGCTTCCAAGCCGGTTCCGCGACCAGTTTTTGCACGATCAGCCGAGGCAAACCTGTCACAGGCCGAAATACCGGAAGTACGAAACTATAAAGTTCGTTCGCTGAATGGGCAAATCCCATCGCCTTCGAAAGGCCCTTCAAATGGCCGGGCGTAAGCTGATCCATGGCAGGCACCTGACGGCACAGGCCCTCCAGATCTTCCGCCGCAAGTTCAATTGCTACAATCAGATCCACGATCGGCAGCTTATCAAGTGGGTTCTCGACGTTCGGGTAATAACAGGCAGAAACTCGTCTGGCCAGTTCCTCGGACGTCTCCTGATAAACCTCCATCCGAGTCAGTTGGTCCAAACTCAGATCGCTTGCCCGCTCGGCTGTATCCTGAATAATTTTCCAAGCCTCAGCATCGCGAGGCGCAAAAGTCCACGGTTTCTCCCAATCCAAAGGAGGCAAAATATTCACCCCCTCCTTGAGCCAACGCCGAGAAAGCCACGAAAACAGGATGGTCGAAATGATCCACCCCATAACTCCATAAAGGATTAAACCATTTTCAATCAGCCACCACGCCCCCAGACAGAAGTATACGATCGGTGGTAGTAAATAGAGCATAGCAAGCACCAGGCCACGCCAAGTCGTCTTTGACGACATGGCCGACATGGTTCTAAGGGCGATTTTCGGTGGTTTCATGACAGGCTGCACCGATCTCGCAATAAAGGCTTGTTTTCAAGAAGGTTAGGACCGTAAGGTGGCCCCAAACGATTCCGAGCAGGATCGAATGATCTCGCCCACTGCCTGGTCAGCTTCCTCACCCGAAAGTGTCCTTTCGGCGTTCCGGAAAGTCATCCCAAAGTGCAGGGACTGAGTTCCGGCGGCCAGATTTCCGCCCCTGAAGGTGTCGAGGAATTCGACATTTTCAAGTAGTGGTCCACCCGACTGACGCGCTACCTGAGCAATGTCTGCCCATCGGACTGAGTCAGGAACTACCAACGAAAGATCTCGCGTCACTCCAGGCTGATCAGGCAGTTTGCGATACTGAGGCTGCAATTGAGCCTGATCAATCAGTGGAGCCAAATCGAGTTCCAATATCGCACACGGAAGACGTAACCCCTTGGCCTGCTGGGCTTCCTTCGTCATGTTCCCAAACACGCCCCAGCGCCGTCCACCAAGATAAAGTTCGGCAGATGCCAATGGATCAAGGATCGACCAGACTGGTGAAGTTCTCAACCGGGTCTCTAAAAGACCTTGTACCTGAAATCGACTTGCAACGGCTTCAGCAAGACCTTTGGCAATACGCCAGTCACCACCACAAACTGCGGAAACTCGAACAGGCTCGTGAGGCAAGTCCTGATCCGTTCGTGGCAGATAGACGTGCGCGATTTCAAAAACCGAGACGTTATCAGAACCATGCGACTGGTTATAAGCCCTGACTTCAATTAGACTTGGAGCCAGGCTTGGGCGAAGCGTCGTTTCTTTCTTCCGGCTCGAATGTTCAAGACGGATCGGTACGGCACCTTCCATCAGATCGCCGTGGATCGGCTTGGAAAGCTCTTCGGAAATCAGGCTGTAGGTGACGGCCTCGTAAAGGCCTTGGCCGGTAAGGGTTTCGCGAATTCCGGTCTCGACTCGTTCGCGGCGTGATCGAGAGGCGATTGCCAATGGAACTGGCTTATCCTCTGGGATGTGTTCGTAGCCATAAACTCTGGCTACTTCCTCAATAAGATCAATTTCCCGATCAAGATCCGATCGCCACGACGGAGCAGCCCAAGTGCTTACACCGACGTCAGTTGTATCGCCACCTTGAAGGCCGAGCCGATTCATGATCTCGGTCACGGTGGATTGAGGCACAGAAATTCCCAGAACCCGCTCGATCTGCGATAGTCGCAGGGCAATCGGCTGGCGCTGGCGTTTCCCACCACCCAATTCAATCACACCTTCAGCCAGTTCACCACCGGCTAGATCAAGAATCAGTTCCACACATCGGCGACTGGCCCAGTCGGTTTTTTCAGGATCCATTGGCCGTTCAAACCGGTGGCTGGATGGGCTGAAGAGACCGAGCTCACGTGACGTGTTTCGAACTGAAATTGAGTCAAACCGAGCTGACTCAATCAATATATCTTGAGACCCTGAAGTGATTTCCGTCTCCAGACCACCCATCACTCCAGCAAGCCCGACAGGCCCTTTGGCATCGGCAATGACCAACATATTGGGCTGAAGTTTATAGGTCTTGCCGTTGATCGCGACCAACTCTTCTCCCGCAATCGCCTTGCGAACCACCAAGCGGTTTTCAGTGAGTTTCGACAAGTCATAAGCGTGCAGCGGTTGACCGGACTCAAACAGAACGTAATTCGTGATGTCCACAATATTTGAGATCGGCCTGACGCCCAGCGTCTCCAACCGTTTGCGTAACCACCAGGGGCTCTCCTTGACCGATGCTCCCGTCACTACTCTTGCTGTAAAGTGTGAGCATAGAGCTGGTTCGAGATTTTCCACCTGAGTCAGGCTGGTGACCAGTTTGGCTGATTTTATTAGTTTCGGTTGCGGGTCGTGCCACTTCACGGGTAGGTCGAACAGAACTCCAATTTCGCGAGCAATTCCCAGATGGTTCAGGCAGTCGGGACGGTTGCTTGTCACTTCGAGGTCGATCGCCAGATCTCCACCGACGTCATCGGTGGATTCATGGTTCAGGCCCGACAGAGCAAGTTTCTCTGTGAGTTGATCGACCGGCATTTCCAGACGCAGATATTCCGACAACCAGTTCCAACTGACAATCATGGTGAATCGTGATCTTAAAAGAGCATGGTTTAACCTGTGGAGAGCAAGTCAGCATCACCACAGGCAAATAAATCAGGAGAGCATGAGAATCTATGACAACGATTATGCTTGAGCAGCAATCGACTTGACATACGCCTGAGCATCGGCAATCGCCGCTTCCATCGAGTTACGGCGCCATTCTGTCAAAGCTGAATCGAGTGCCCGGGTCAACTGATGGCCAAGCAGTGTAGCGGCTTCGAGGTTAGTCGAACCGTGTGCCCGAATCTCTGGAAAGTCGCGGTGGTAAGCTCTTATGGAGCCACTCTCAGGAGTGGTCTCGATATGTATCATCGTGATTTCAACGCTCATGACGCCCTCTCGCTTTCTGGAACAGAATTTTCGAAGCTATTCGAGGATGAGGTCTGTAAAGCTCGGCGTCGATCCTGTGGTATCACACAATTGGAGTCGACGAATCTGGTCAGAACTGACTCAGAAATCTAACATCATTTTGATAGAAAGGACGGATGTCGTCAATCCCGTGGCGTCTCATACAGAGCCGTTCAATGCCCAGTCCGAAGGCAAATCCGCTCACTTCATCAGGGTCATAACCCACAGCCTTCAATACATTTGGGTCGACCATGCCAGCCCCGCCCATTTCCACCCAGCGGCCGGAACTATCCCACATCATATCCACTTCAACAGACGGTTCTGTGAACGGGAAGAACGAGGGACGAAACCGAACAGTCACATCCTGCCCAAGATAGGATTTGGCGAACTGGCGAAGTGTACTTTTCAGGTTGGCCATGGTCACACCGCGATCGACATAAAGTCCTTCGATCTGGTGGAACATGAACGAGTGAGTCGCATCCACAGCGTCAGGCCGGTAGACCCGACCAAGCGCCACCACGCGAATCGGCGGCTTGGTGGCCTCCATCACGCGAATCTGAACCGTGCTCGTCTGGCTCCTAAGTAATGTCTTAGGTGTGAGATAGAAATTATCGAGCGGTTCCCGTGCCGGATGATCGGCAGGAATGTTCAGGGCTTCAAAGTTGTGAAAAGTGTCTTCAATCTCAGGCCCACGAGCCAGCTCAAAACCCATCCTGCCAAAAATATCGATCAGCTCCTCAGAGGTCTGAGTCAACGGATGCCTACGCCCAAAACCGCGAGCAGTTCCAGGAACGGTCAGATCTTCACCAATCACAGCCGTTTTTACAACCGATTGATCGAGCTTCGTTTTGGCTGAATCACAAGCGGATTCAAGGGATGTCTTAACGGCATTAAACCGCTGGCCATAAGTTTTTCTGTCGGGCCCCGGCAATGTCTTGAGAGCTTCCTGAGCCACTTTCAGGCGACCTTGCTTAAGCCCTAAAAAGACAACACGGGCGGCTTCCCAGTCAGGAATACTAGTAAGAGTCTCAAAGGCTGTGACGCCCTCAGATTCCAGACGATCCAATTCCACCAGGGCAGCTGTGGTTTCGTTGCTTGTAGAGCTCATCGATGTATGCCGAAGGGAGTGTCTGAGGGGGATGAAAAAAAACGACCGGTGAACCAATCCCACTGGATCAGCCAACCGGTCGTGATTCACATAAGTCGTTGAAAATGGAATCAGGCGGCGCCGAGGGCAGCCTTGGCTTGACCAAAGATTTGGTCAAAAACGGCTGTATCATGAATCGCCAGTTCAGAGAGGCTCTTGCGGTCCAGACAGATCCCAGCCTTTTTCAGGCCGTTGATCAGTTGGCTGTAACGCATTCCACGCATTTCGGCGGCGGCAGAGATCCGAATGATCCACATACGGCGAAATAATCGCTTCTTCACCTTACGGTCACGGAAGGCGAATACACCTGCACGAAGCAGGGTTTCCTTGGCAGATTTCAGAAGGCGACGGCGACCGCCAACATAACCCTTGGTTGCTTTAAACAGACGGTTCCGGGCCCTGCGTCGGGGCACACCACTCTTGGCTCTCATGTTCTAACCATCACCTTGTATAGACTTACGTGAAGATTGTATTGATGCAGGTTGTCGAGACTTAGACTTCCGTGGCCTGCTCTTCGACAACCACTTCCACCAGAATGCCTTCAGCTCGCTTGCGAGCCATCGTGGCACTTCGTTCTTTGAGTAGACCAAACCGCATCCGACGTGCCTCAGCAGTCATCTTCAGCGTTGGTTTCTTACGCAGACGGCGAATCTGTTTGCCGCTCTTGTGGCTGTTCAGGTGCGAAGATCCTGCACGTTTGTGCTTGATCTTGCCTGTAGCGGTTACTTTGAACCGCTTCTTGATGCCCTTGTGCGTTTTTGCTTTGATCTTTGACATCGTTTTATCGACCAGTCCGTTACAACTGACCCAGGGGCCCACCGCCAGCGTGATCACACGCCAGAACTATATCGGATCATTCCAGCATGAAAATCCGCTGTTTCCGGGCAACCTTTGAAGTGTAAGACAATACCACACTCAATTTCCTAACGCAAGTGAGTTCCACTCAGATTCAGCCTGATTATTCCAAACACTCCACTCTACAACACCTTGAATAGTTCACCTTTCCAACGATATGCTAGTAGTATAGATCTCGCATCTCTCCAGAATCTTTTTTTCTGAGGCACCCCAAAAAACATCATGGTCATTCCCATCGGTGACTATCAACCCACCAAAAACACCCCCTGGGTGACCTATGCCCTGATCCTCGCCAATGTCCTCTTCTATATCATTCAGATCAGCCAGGGACAATCGTTCACGAACGCCCATTCTGTAACACCTTACGAACTTACAAATGGCCGGGATCTGAGCGGCCCTCCACATCAGTTGACGGCTCGTATGCCCGACGGAAATCACCTGGAAATTCCGATCCAGAATCCTCCGGGAGAGGTTTATTTCGATCCTGCTTTTCAACATCATCCCACTGAACTCCCCGTCTGGTCCACTCTCCTCACCGCCATGTTCATGCACGGTAGCCCCATGCACCTGCTTGGAAACATGCTCTTCCTCTGGATTTTCGGCGACAATGTCGAAGAATCGTTCGGCTGGATGGGCTACCTCCTCCTCTACCTCACCGCCGGTGTCGTCGGGTTCCTGATCCAGTCCATCGCCTCTCCCGATTCCATGATCCCAATCCTCGGCGCCTCAGGCGCTGTCGCAGGTGTCATGGGAGCCTATCTGATCCTCTATCCGATGAATCCAATCCGCGTATTCATCCTCTATTTCCCAACCGACCTACCCGCCTTCCTCGTCATTGGATTCTGGATCG